>CAZGTK010000097.1:0-7877 GCA_964528415.1 uncultured Burkholderiales bacterium
CGTCGTCCTGGGTGAACGCCCGCACCCGCATCAGCCCGTGCAGCGCCCCCGAGGGCTCGTTGCGGTGGCAGGAGCCGAACTCGGCCAGCCGCAGCGGCAGGTCGCGGTAGCTGCGCAGGCCGCTGTTGAAGATCTGCACGTGCCCCGGACAGTTCATCGGCTTCACCGCGTAGTCACGGTTCTCCGACGCAGTGAAAAACATGTTCTCGCGGAAGTTGTCCCAGTGACCGGAGCGCTTCCAGAGGTTGACGTCGAGGATCGACGGGCAGCGCACTTCCTGGTAGCCGTTGTCCCGGTACACCCCGCGCATGTACTGCTCGACCTGCTGCCACACCGTCCATCCGCGCGGGTGCCAGAACACCATCCCCGGCGCCTCGTCCTGGGTGTGGAACAGGTCCAGCTGGCGGCCAAGCCGGCGGTGGTCGCGCCGCTCGGCTTCCTCGAGCGCGTGCAGATAGGCGTCCTGCTCGTCCTTTTTCGCCCACGCGGTGCCGTAGATGCGCTGCAGCATCTCGTTCTTCGAGTCGCCGCGCCAGTAGGCCCCGGCCACCTTCAGCAGCTTGAACACCTTGAGCTTGCCGGTGGAGGGCACATGGGGGCCGCGGCAGAGGTCGACGAAATCGCCCTGGCCGTAGAGCGAGATCTCCTCGCCGGCGGGGATCGACTCGATGATCTGCGCCTTGTACTCCTCGCCCTGCCGGCGGAAGAAGCCGACGGCCTCGTCGCGCGGCATGACCCGCCGCTCGACCGCGAAATCGCGCCTGGCGATGTCCGCCATGCGCTTCTCGATCGCCTCCAGGTCCTCCGGCGTGAAGGGTCGCTTGTACGAGAAGTCGTAGTAGAAGCCGTTCTCGATCACGGGGCCGATGGTGACCTGGGCGTCCGGGAAAAGCTCCTTGACCGCGTGGGCGAGCAGGTGCGCCGTCGAGTGGCGCAGGATCTCGAGGCCCTCGGGATCCCGGTCGGTGACGATCGCGACCGCCGCGTCGCGTTCGATGCGAAACGACGTATCCACCAGCTTGCCGTCCACCTTGCCCGCGAGCGCGGCGCGCGCGAGGCCGGCACCGATGGACGCGGCGACTTCGGCGACGGTCACGGGACCGTCGAAGGATTTCCGGGAGTTATCCGGCAGGGTAATGACGACCGGCATGGTTCACCTTCTGAGCCAAAAAAAAGTGCGGCCGAGCCGCACTTTTTTCGCGGAACCCGACCTCAAGGCCTCATCGTGCAGTCGTCGTGCGAGTTCGAAAGCCCATGGTCAAACCGGATTCGAAGGATGCTGGTAGGCGCGATTGGACTCGAACCAACGACCCCCACCATGTCAAGGTGATGCTCTAACCAGCTGAGCTACGCGCCTGTAAGGCGGCGAATTCTACCCGAATCCCCCGCTGGCGACAAATGCCGCGCCTCAGAGCATCCCCTGCAGCGCGGTCGCGACGCCGAGGAAGGAGAAGAACCCCACCACGTCGGTGACGGTCGTGAGGACGATGGACGAGGCCGTGGCCGGGTCCATGCCGAAACGCTGCAGCGCGATCGGGATCATGGCGCCGGAGAACCCGGCGGCCACCATCGACACCACCATGGCGATCACGATCACCAGCACCAGCCCGACGGAGCCGCTCCAGAAATAGACGCCGAGCGCCGTCGTCGCGGCCACCGCGATGCCGTTGAGCAGGCCGACGTTCACCTCCTTGAACAGCATGCGCGGCAGCTGGCGCACGCTGATCTCGCGCAACGCCAGCCCGCGCATGGTGACGGCCAGCGCCTGGGCGCCGGCGTTGCCCGACTGGCCGGCCACCACCGGCAGCAGCACCGCCAGCGCCGTGAACTTGGCGATCGTGTCCTCGAACAGGCCCACCACCGCCGCGGCGAGGAACGCGGTGGCCAGGTTGATCTGCAGCCACGGCAGGCGCTTCCTGACCGCGAACGACACCTTCGACAGCGCGCGCTCGTCCTTGCTGGCGCCCACCATGGTCTGGATGTCGAGGCTGGCGTCCTCCTGCACGGCGGCGAACAGCGTCGTAGGGTGGATCACGCCCATCAGCCGCCCGCTGACGCTCACCACGGGCAGGACCGACACGCGGTGCTGCTCGATCTTCTGCACCACCTCGTCGCGCGCGGCAACATCCAGCACCGCGGCGGCGACCGGCTTGGCGATGCGCTTGAGCGGCTCGTCCGGCGGCGAGATCGCGATGTCCTGGATCTCGACGCGGCCGGTGAGCGCCCCCTCGTCGTCGGTGAGGAAGAGCTCCCGCAGCGAGCGGCTGCGGGCGAAATTGCGCATGCGCGCGAGCGCCTCGGCCACCGTCATGTCGCCGCGGAAGCTGACCACGCGCGGATCCATCAGCCGTCCCGCGGTGTCGTTGGCGTACTCCATCAGGCTCTCCGCCAGCTGCCGCGGACCGGGCTCCATGTGGGACAGCGCCCGCAGGCGCGCGGCCGCGTCCATGCCGAAGAGCAGCTCGGCCGCCAGGGGCGGGTCCATCGTCGACATCAGTCCCTTGAGCGTGTCGTCGCGCAGCCGCTCCACGAGCGCCTCCTGCACGTAGGTGGCGAGCTGCTCCCAGACCGGCAGCGCGACGTTGACGGGCTGCGAAGCGAGCAGGTCCGCCACCTCGTCGAGCGGCATCGCCTCGAGCCGGCGGGCGGCCTCCTGCGGATAGCTGCGCAGGAAGCGCGTTTCCAGGGCGGCGACCGCCGCGCTCGCATCAGCCGCCATCGCCGCGCTCCTTCCCGCCGATCGGCGGCACCGCCGGCAGCAGGCTCACCGCCAGCTGCATCAGCGCCGCCGCGCTCTGCCAGTAGCTGGTCGCCACCAGCGTCATGGCGTCGGCCGCACCCTGCGCGGCCGCGCCGCGCGGCGCGCCGCCGCTGGCGACCGCGGACTGCGGCAGAGCGCCCACCAGCCGGTTGTCGCGCTCCACCACGGCGATCAGGCGGTGCTCCTGCCAGTGCGGATGCTCGGCCAGGGAGGAGAGCGGCGTCAGGGCCGACACCGCGGGCGCCGGTTTGCGCATGACCCGCTCCAGCGCATCGCGCGGGCTCGCGCGCAGCAGCTCGCCGAGCGGCACCCAGCCCAGCAGCCGATGCTCGCCGTTGACGACGAAGACGGTCTCGCCGAGCTCGCCGTCGAAGCGCTTGAGCTCCTCGAGGGCCTCGGCCACGGTCAGGTGGGCAGCCAGCATCGGGGTCCAGGGGTCCATGCGGGCGCCGGCGGCCTCCTGCGGATAGCCCACCAGCAGCCGCACCGCCACCGCGGTCGCCACCGGCACGCGCTCCAGCACGGCCGCCTGCACGCCCGGCGCGGCCCGCGTCAGCGCGGCGGCGGCGGCCTGCGGTCCGAGCGCGTCCACCAGCCGGGCCGCGGCCTCGGCGTCCACCGACTCGAGGACGTGCGCCGCGTAGTCCGGCGGCAGCCGGCGCGCCACCGCCGCGGCGCTCTTCGCCGGCAGCGCCGCCAGAAACGCCGCCGTATCGGCCACCAGCAGCCCCTCCAGCACCTGCGCCGCGTCCGCCGGATGGGCCTCCGCGAACGCGACCGAGAGCCCCGCCGCCTCACGCATCGCCGTCGCGCCCGTGCAGAAGCACGATGGGCTCCTCGTTGTAGACCTTGGCGGGCAGCGTCACGCGCCCCTCGTCCGACTCGATCACGATCGAGACCGGCGTCAGGTCGAGGATGCGCCCCTCGAAGCCGCCGACGCGCACCCGCTGGCCGACGCCGAACGCCTGTCGCAGATGGTGGCCGCCGATCAGGTTGGTGATGTAGCTGCGCGCGCCGAGGCTCACGGCCAGGGCGACGCCGCCGATGACCGCGCTCGCCACCACCGCCGCCAGAATGGTGAGGAAGGTGATCTTGATGCCGATCTGGTCGGCGCCGACCGCCACCGCGGCGACCAGGATGACCCCCTGCACGATGCGGCCCAGCAGCTGGCGCTGCGGCGCCGGCAGGTGCACGGTGGCGGCGACGGTCAGGTCCCGCGACAGGCCGGAGAGCAGCGCGCCGGCGAGGATGATGAGCCCGCCGGCCAGCAGCGTCGGCAGGTAGCGCACCAGGTCGCGCAGCCAGGCGGTGAAGACGTCGAGCCCGAGCACCTGCGTGGCGGCCGCGACGAAGAACAGGATCACGACCCAGAACAGGATGCTGCCGACGATCTCCACCGACGCCGACGGGATTTTCGGAGCGGCCGCGCGGCCGCGGAACATGCGGTGCAGGAGCAACTCCGCCACGCCCATCAGCTTGACCGCCACGCCCCGCAGCAGCCGCGCCGTGAGCCAGCCGGCGACCAGCAGCAGCACCGCGCCGAGCACACTCGGCGCGTACTCGCCGATGCGCCCGGCCATCTGGGTCAGCGCCGAGGACAGCGACGCGCTGACGTTCTCGTACGAGTTCATCCCTCGAGCCTCCTCTTGCCCGCCGCTAGCGCCGCAACGCGCGGCTCACCCCCGGTACCTCGCGCAACAGGCCGAGCACGCGCGCCAGCTGCGCGCTGCCGGTGACCTGCAGCGTCAAGAACATCCGCGCCACCTGGGCGCGGGTCAGCGTGTTGGCCGCGGTGATGTTGACGCGCTCGCGCGCGACCACGTCGTAGACGTCGCGCAGCAGCCCCGGACGGTCCGCCGCCTCGATCAGGACGTCGGTCTCGAACAGCATGCCGGCGGCGACGCTCCACTCGGCGTCCTGCACGCGGTCGGGGTGGCCCTCGAGCAGCCGCGCCAGCGTCGCGCAATCGCGCCGGTGCACCGAGAAGCCGCGACCGCGCGTGACGTAGCCCGAGATCGGATCGGGCGGCACCGGCCGGCAGCAGCGCGCGTAGACGGTCAGCAGGTCGCCGACACCGCCGACGACGATGCCGCGCCCGGCCGACGGCGTCGACGCGCGGCGCAGCGGCGGCGCGGCCTCCTCGGGCGCCGGCGGCGCCCCGTCGCCGAGCGCCAGCGCCAGCGCCCGGGTGTTGATCTCGCCGCGCGCCACCGCCGCGCAGAGATCGTCGACGCGCGCGAGCGCGAGACGCTCGGCCAGCTTCTCGAGCGACACCGAGGTGAGCCCGCGACGCGCGAGCTCGCGCTCGACGATCGCGCGGCCGTCGGCGACGGTCTGCGCCAGCTCCTGCGCCTTGAACCACTGGCGCACCTTGGCGCGGGCGCGCGGGCTCGCCACGTAGTGCAGGTCGGGGTTGAGCCAGTCGCGGGACGGACCGCCCTGCTTGGCGGCGATGATCTCGACGCGCTGGGCGTTGTCGAGGCGGTGGTTGAGCGGCACCAGCGCGCCGTTCACGCGCGCGCCGCGGCAGCGGTGGCCCAGGTCGGAGTGCACCGCGTAGGCGAAGTCCACCGGCGTCGCGCCGCGCGGCAGGTCGATCACGCGGCCCTGGGGCGTGAGCACGTAGATGGTGTCGCGGAACAGGGCGGTGCGGAACTGGTCGGCCAGGTCGGCGCTGTCGGGCAGCTCGTCCTTCCACTCCAGGATCTGCCGCACCCACGCGATCTTGTCGTCGTAGCGGCTGTCGCGGCCGGCGCCCTCCTTGTAGCGCCAGTGCGCGGCGACGCCGAGCTCGGAGTGCTGGTGCATCTCCCAGGTGCGGATCTGCACCTCCAGCGCCTTGCCCTCGGGCCCGATCACCGCCGTGTGCAGCGAGCGGTAGCTGTTGCCCTTCGGCTTGGCGATGTAGTCGTCGAACTCCCGCGGGATCGGCTGCCACAAGTTGTGGACCACCCCCAGCGCGGTGTAGCAGTCCTTCACCTCGCGGGTGAGGATGCGCACCGCGCGCGCGTCGTAGATCTCGTCGAACGGCACGCGCTTGCGGCGCATCTTCTTGACGATCGAATAGATGTGCTTGGGCCGGCCGGTGACCTCGGCCTCCACGCCCGTGGCCTCGAGTTCCCGCCGCAGTTGCGCGATCACCTCGCCGATGCCGCGCTCGCGGTCGACCCGCCGCTCGTCGAGCTGGCGCGCGATCTTCTTGTAGAGCTCGGGCTCCAGGACACGGAACGCGAGGTCCTCGAGCTCCCACTTCATGCGCCAGACGCCGAGGCGGTTCGCCAGCGGCGCAAAGATATCCAGCGTCTCGTGAGCGCAACGGCGGGCCGCGTCGTCGACGGCCGCGCCGAAGTCGCGCAGCCGCTGCACCTGGTCGGCCAGCTTGATCAGGACGACCCGCAGGTCCTCCACCATGGCCAGCAGCATCTTGCGCAGCGCCTCGACCTGGGCGCCGCGCTCCTGCCCGGCTTCGGCGACGTCCCCCGACAGGGCGTGGATCTGCTCCATCCGCGCGACGCCCTCCACCAGGCGCGCGACCGCCGGCGAGAACGCCTGCGCAAGGCGCTGCCGCTCGGCCGCGGACCAGGGTCCTGCCGCCGCCAGCAGGGCGGCCGCCAGCGTTTCGCCGTCCACCCGCAGCTCGCCCAAGATCTCCAGCACGCCGAGCGCGTGGCGCGCGCGCGCGTCGGCGCCGCCGCCCGCCTTCCAGGCGCTCGCGGCGGTGTCGTACGCCCTGCCCACCAGCGTCCGCTCGTGCGCCGGCAGCCGCTCGATCGGCGCAGGCGGCAGCCCGACAGGCGGCGGGGAGTTTTCGACCACGGACACCATGCGAGTCATTATGGCACGCCCGCCGGCCGCCCCCGGTCGGCACCAGAAAAGGGCGCGGCGCGCGCGAATTCCCCGATTTGGTGCGTTTTGTGCCCGAATCGCCCGCTCGCTATACTGCGGTGACAGGCACGCCGATTGCTGCTCCCTTGTCCATGAGTTCCCCGAGTTCCGCCGCCGCCAGCCCCGCCCCCGCCGGTTTCGACGAGATGCACTTCGCCGACGGCAGCGTGCGCCCGCATTACCAGGGGGTGGCGCAGTGGCTGGCCAACAACCCGACCGAGCGCATGGAGGCGAAGCGGCAGGAGGCCGATGCGCTGTTCCACCGCGTCGGCATCACGTTCGCGGTCTACGGCCAGGAAAGCGGCACCGAGCGCCTGATCCCGTTCGACATCGTCCCCCGCATCATCCCGCGGGACGAATGGCAGACGCTCGCCGACGGCCTGCGCCAGCGCGTGCGCGCGCTGAACGCGTTCCTGGACGACATCTACCACGACCAGAAGATCCTGAAGGCGGGCCGAGTGCCCGTCGAGCACGTCCTGAAGAATTCCCTCTACCGCCAGGAGATGGTCGGCTTCGACGTCGCCCGCGGCATCTACAGCCACATCGCCGGCATCGACATCGTGCGCGACGGCGACGGCGCCTACTACGTGCTGGAGGACAACCTTCGCACCCCCTCCGGCGTGTCCTACATGCTGCAGGACCGCAAGATCATGATGCGGCTCTTTCCGGAGCTGTTCGCGACCCAGGCGATCGCGCCGGTGGACCACTACCCCGACCGGCTGCTGGAGACGCTGCGCTCGGTGGCGCCGCAGGGCGTGCTGGAGCCGACCGTCGTCGTGCTGACGCCCGGGCAGTACAACAGCGCCTACTTCGAGCACGCCTTCCTGGCCCAGGAGATGGGCATCGAGCTGGTGGAAGGGCTCGACCTGTTCGTCAAGGACGACACCCTGTTCATGCGCACGACCCAGGGCCCGCAGCGCGTGGACGTCGTGTACCGCCGCATCGACGACGACTTCCTCGACCCGAAGGTGTTCCGCGCCGATTCCGTGCTCGGCGTGCCGGGGATCTTCTCGGCGTACCGCGCCGGCCGCGTGACGCTCGCCAATGCCGTCGGCGGCGGCGTCGGCGACGACAAGGCCACCTATCCGTACGTGCCGGAGATGATCCGCTTCTACCTGGACGAGGATCCGATCCTGCACAACGTGCCGACCTACCTGCTGCGCGACCCGAAGGAGTGCCAGCACGTGATCTCGCGCCTGCGCGCGCGGCACGACAAGACCCCCGGCGCGCC
>CAZGTK010000098.1:0-7873 GCA_964528415.1 uncultured Burkholderiales bacterium
CCCGGAAGCCGGTCATCACCTCGTCGAAGATCAGCACCGCGCCGTACTCGGTGCACAGGCTGCGCAGCTTGTGCAGGAACTCGAGGCGCGGCAGGACCAGATTCATGTTGCCGGCGATCGGCTCGACGATCACCGCGGCGATCTCCCGGCCGATGCGACGGAACGTCTCCTCCACGCCGGCGGCATCGTTGTAGTCGAGGACCAATGTGTGCGCGACGGTTTCCGGGGGCACGCCCGCCGAGCTCGGCTGGCCGAGCGTGAGCGCACCCGAGCCGGCCTTCACCAGCAGGGCGTCGCCGTGGCCGTGATAGCAGCCCTCGAATTTGACGATCCGGTGCCGGCCGGTGAAGCCGCGGGCCAGGCGAATCGCGCTCATGGTGGCTTCGGTGCCCGAGCTCACCAGGCGTACCTGCTCGATCGAGGGCACCAGAGCGCAAACGAGCTCGGCCATCTCGAGCTCGGCCGCGGTCGGCGCGCCGAAGGAAAGCCCCAGCGCAGCGCGCTCCTGGACCGCGCGCACCACCTCCGGGTGCGCGTGTCCCAATATCGCCGGACCCCAGGAGCCGACATAGTCGATGTACTGCGTGCCGTCGGCGTCCCAGACGCAGGCGCCTTCGGCGCGCTCGAAGAACACCGGAGTGCCGCCCACGGAGCGGAACGCCCGCACCGGCGAATTGACGCCACCCGGGATCCACTGCTGGGAGCGTTCAAACAGAGTTTCGTTGCGTGTCGCCATGGTCTTCAGATCGTCGGTTGCTGAGGGCGCCGGGCTGCCGGCGTGAGTCGAAGCGCATTGCCAGCTCGCGCGTCGCCGCCTCCACGTCCGGCGCGTCGAAGATCGCGCTGATGACCGCGATGGCGTCTGCGCCGGCGGCGATGACGCTGCCCGCGTTGGCGGCGGTGATTCCGCCGATGGCCACCAGGGCCACCGGCATGCGCGTCGCCGCGGCGCCGAACAGCGTCAGGGGGGCGCGCACCGCGGCCGGCTTCACCGGCGAGGCGAAGACGCTGCCGAAGGCCACGTAGTCGGCGCCGTCAGCCGCCGCCCGCTCGGCGGCGTCCAGGCGGTCGTAGCAGGACGCGCCGATGACCGCCGCCGGTCCCAGCCGGCGTCGCGCCTCGGCGATCGAGCCATCCTCGCCGCCGAGGTGCACGCCGTCCGCCGCCACCGCCTGCGCCAGGTCCACGTCGTCATTGACGATGAACGGGCGCCCGAAGCGCGCGCAAAGCTGCCGCAGCGCCGCTGCCTGCGCACGCCGAAGATCGGGAGCGGCAAGCTTGCAGCGGTATTGCAGCCACGCGGCGCCGCCGCGCAAGGCCGCGTCCGCCTTCGTCAGCAGCAGGGACGTGTCGGCCAGCTCGGGGGTGATGGCGTAAACGCCGCCGACGCGGCGCCGTTCAGCGGGGTTCATCGTCTTCGTCGCGCGCCCAGAAGAGCCGGTCGGGGATGAACTGCCCCATGCCGGGCCGGAAGGCGCTGCTGAGCGCCTGCCACGTGTATTCCTGCGCCTCCTTCACGGCCTCCGGTATCTCGAGGCCGTTGGCCAGCGTGGCGGCGATGGCCGAGGCCAGCGTGCACCCGGAGCCATGGTAGCTGCCGGGCAGCCGCTGCCAGCTGTCGCTGCGCACCACGCCCTCTGGCGCGTAGAGCGTGTTGACCACCTGCGGCGTGTTCTCGTGGGTGCCGGTGACCAGCACGTACTCGCAGCCCAGCGCCAGCAGCCGGGCCGCGCATTGCGCGAGGCCGGGGTCCTCGTCGCCATCGGCCTCCTCGCCGGCCAAGCGGCGCACCTCCATGCTGTTCGGCGTGATCAGCGTGCTCTGGGGAATGAGCAGCTCGCGCAGCGCCAGGATGACCTCCTCGCTCGCGAGATCGTCGCCGCGGCCAGAGGCGAGCACCGGATCCAGCACCAGCGGCACGTCGGGATAATCCGACACGACCTCGGCCACCGCAGCCGCCACCTCGACGCCGCCCAGCATGCCGATCTTGAAAGCCTGCACCGGCATGTCCTCCAGCAGCTTGCGCGCCTGGTCGGCGACCCAGTCGGCGTCGAGCGGCATCACCGCTTCGACGCCGGCGGTGTCCTGCACCGTGATCGCGGTGACGACGGTGAGCGGATGGCAGCCCATGCTGGCAAGCGTCAGCAGATCCGCCTGCAAGCCCGCGCCGCCGCTGGGGTCGCTCGCCGAGAAGGCGAGCACGATCGGGGGAGTGTCCTGCATGTTGGTTTATAATCTGCCGCTATTTTAGTTTAAAAAGCGCCCCCTCCATGGCCGAATCGGAAACGCAGGTTATCTACAAGAAGTACATGTGCGTCGTGTGTGGATTCATCTACGACGAGGAGGCCGGCCTGCCCGACGAGGGCATTGCCCCGGGGACCCGCTGGGACGACGTCCCTCCCAACTGGACCTGCCCGGAATGCGGGGCCCGCAAGGAAGATTTCGAGATGGTGGAGGTCTGAGGCGCCGCGACGGCGTCTAGCCGGCCGCGCGCAACGCCGCGGCGCGGTCCGCGATCCGCACGAAATCTTCGACCGCCAGCGTCTCGGCGCGCGCGCGCGGGTCGATTCCCAGCGCCTCCAGATCCGCCACCGCCACCAACGGCGCGACCGCGTTGCGCAGCATCTTGCGGCGCTGGCCGAACGCGGCCGTGACCACTTCCCGCAGCACGTCCTCGTCGCGCGCGGGCCACGGCAGCCGGCCGCGCGGGGTCAGGCGCACGAAGCTGGAGACGACCCTCGGCGGCGGCTGGAAGGCCCCCGCCGGGATGTCGAACAGCCGCTGCACGTCGAAGCGGTATTGCAGCATGACCGAGAGGCGGCCGTACGCGCGCGTGCCGGGCACGGCCGCCATGCGCTCGACCACCTCCCGCTGCAGCATGAAGTGCAGATCGTGCACCAGCGCCGCCAGCGTCTCGAACCGGAACAGGATCGGGGTCGAGATGTTGTAGGGCAGGTTGCCGACGACGCGCAGCCCGCTGCCGAGGGCGGCGAAATCGAACTCGAGCGCGTCCGCCTGGTGGACGGTGAGCTGATGCGGCGCATAGCGCTCCTGCAGCCGCCGGGCCAGGTCCCGATCGAGCTCCACCGCATCCAGATGCCTCACCCGCGCCAGCAGCGGCTCGGTCAACGCGCCGAGGCCGGGTCCGATCTCGACCACGCGGTCGGTGGCGCCGGGCGCGATCGCCGCGACGATGCGCTCGACGAAGTGACGGTCGACGAGGAAGTGCTGGCCGAAGCGCTTGCGCGCGGCGTGCCCCTGGTGCGATCCCGAGGACGGTGGCGCTCGCACCCGTCGCTCTCAGGGCGCGGCGAGGTCGCGCGCGAGGTCGATTGCCGCGCGCAGGCTGCCCTCGTCGATGGCGCCGCTGCCGGCCAGGTCCAGCGCGGTGCCGTGGTCGACGGACGTGCGCACGATCGGCAGGCCCAGCGTGACGTTGACGCCGGCGCCGAAGCTCGCGTGCTTGAGCACCGGCAGGCCCTGGTCGTGGTACATCGCCAGCACGCAGTCGCCGCGCGCCAACACCGGCGGATTGAACAGCGTGTCGGCCGGGAGCGGCCCTTCGAGCCGCAGCCCTTCCGCGCGCAGCGCGTCGAGCACCGGCGCGATGGTCTCCACCTCCTCGCGGCCCAGGTGGCCGCCCTCGCCCGCGTGGGGGTTGAGGCCGGCGACGAGGACGCGCGGCGACGCGATGCGAAAACGGCGCTCGAGGTCGGCGCACAGCACCCGCAGCGTGCGGGTCAGGGAATCGCGCGTGATATGGTCGGCCACCTCGCGCAGCGGCAGGTGCGTCGTCGCGAGGGCTACCCGCATGCCGCCGCCCACCAGCATCATGACGACGTGGGAAGCGCCCGTGCGTTCGGCCAGGTACTCGGTATGGCCGGTGAAGGGGATGCCGGCGTCGTTGACCACGCCCTTGTGCATCGGCCCCGTGACCAGCGCGGCGAACTCGCCGCTCAGGCAGCCGTCGATGGCCCGATCAAGCGCGCGGAGAACGGGTCGGGCGTTCTCGCGCGCGAGCTGGCCCGGCACCGCCGGCCGCGCCAGCGGAACGTGAAGCACGGAAAGGGCGCCCGCCTCGGTCGCGACCCGGTGTCCGGGCTCGTAGAGAACGCAGCGCACCGGCAAGCCGAGACGGTGCGCCCGCTCGGCGAGCAGTTCGCGATCCGCGACGGCGACCAGCGGATGGGCGCGCGCGCCGCGCGCCAGCAGGACGGCCAGGTCCGGCCCGATGCCGGCGGGCTCGCCGGGAGTCAGGGCCAGGGGGCGGGACACGGGAACGGGGCCAGGGCCGGGCGGGCGCCGTCAGCTCTCGAGCCGGTATTCGACGTACGCCTGGTCGCGCAGCTGCCGCACCCACTCGTCGTACGCCTGCTCGGCCTTGCGCGAGCGCACCGCCTCGCGTGCCAGCACCCGCTCCCGCTCGGCGCTCACGTCGCCGACGCGCCGCTCCTCGACCTGGATCAGGTGCCAGCCGAACGGTGATTTGACGGGCGGGCTCAGCTCGCCCGGCTTCAGGGCATCCATCGCCCGCTCGAACTCCGGCACGGTGTCCCCCGGGTTGACCCAGCCCAGCTCGCCCCCGCGGGAAGCGCTCAGGTCCTCCGAGTACAGCCGCGCCAGCTCGGCGAAATCGGCGCCGTTGACGATGCGCTCGCGCACCTGGACCAACCGCTCGCGCGCCTCCGAGTCCGACAGCAGCTCGCTGGGCTTGACCAGGATGTGGCGCACGCGCGTCTGGGTGACCTGCGCCGCCGTCTTGGCGCCGCGCCGCTCGACCAGCTTGACGATGTGGAACCCACCGGGGCTGCGCAACACGTTGCTGACCTCCCCGGGGCGCATGCCCGCGACGGCCTGGGCGAACAGCTCCGGCAATCGTGTCGGCGGACGCCATCCCAGGCTGCCGCCCTGCAGGGCGTCCGGCGCGTCGGAGTACACCGCCGCGACGCGCGCGAAATCCGCGCCCCCGCGCAGCTCCCCGAGCGCCGATTCCGCGCGCCGCCGGCGCGCGTCGATCTCGGCGCCGGTGGCGTTCTCGGACACACGCACCAGGATGTGGGACACCAGAAACTCGCCCTCGCCGCCCGCGCCTTGCGTCTGCTGCGTGCTGAGGAAGTTCTCGATCTCGGCCTCGCTCACGGTGACGCGGCTCTCGATTTCGCGCTCCCGCAGGCGGGAGAGGACGATTTCCTTGCGCAGCTGCTCGCGGAACTGCTCGTAGGCCACGCCGTCGCGCTGCAGGACCTGCCGGAACTGGGCGGCTGTCAGGTTGCTCTGCTGCGCGATGCGCTGAATCGCCTGATCCACCTGGGCGTCGTCGACCCGCAGGCCGGTTTCGCGCGCGTACTGCAGCTGCGCGCGCTCCACGATCATGCGCTCCAGCACCTGGCGGCGCAGCGCCTCGGCGTCCGGCGGCGTGCCGCCGCGCCCCGCCAGCTGGCGGCGGATCAGCGCCACGCGCTGCTCGAGCTCGTCCTGCGTGATGACTTCCTGGTTGACGACGGCGACGATGCGATCCAGCGGCACGATGCGCTGCGCGGCGCCCGGCGCGATCAACGTGAGCGCGAGCGCCAGCGCGAGCAGCGGCCGCAGCAGCGGGCGAATGAGGCGGCTATCGGTTCTCATGTGTCGTTCCGTCCACGCCCCGGTTACCGAGGAAAGCGGGAGGGTTCCTTGTACAGGTCCATCTGCGTGAATCCGGGGATGCTCGAGCGCAGCGCGCTGATCGGGTCCGTGCCCAGCTTGCCGAGCCCGGTCAGCTCCAGCTGGAGGAAAAAGGAGTTCGACGTGTCCTCGGTCGAGGTCGCGATCCGCTGGAACACGAACCGCAGCGACCAGCATCCGGCGTCGTACTCGAACCCGGCCAGCGCATCCAGCGTCCGGTCATCGCGAAGCGAGTAATTGTAGCGCAACAGCGCCTGCCAGCGGCTCAGGAACGGCCACTGGGCGGAGACGTCGACCTGCTCCAGCGTCTCGCGCGTGAACCGGTAGCCGAGGTTGAGCACCTTGCCGGGCGCCGGCTGGTAGCGCCCGTACAGGTTCATCTTCTCGAAGTTGGTATCCTCCGGGTCCCACTGGAACAGGCTGTCCAAATACCACTGCGGCGACAGCCGTCCGCCGATGCTCGCCAGCAGGTCCGAGCGGTTGTAGGTGCTCGCGGGCTGGGAGAGCTGGACCCGCTGGTCGCTGAAGCGCAGGACCTGGCCGATCGAGAGGCGCAGCCGCTCGTCGGCGGTCTCGGCGTCCAGCAGCCGCGACGTGACGGCGAGGGTGAGCTGGTTGGCGTCGCCGATGCGGTCGCTGCCGACGAAGCGGTTCTCCTGAAACAGCTGGGCGAAGTTGAAGTCGGCCTCGGCCGAGTCGAACACCGGCAGCTGCGACTGGTCCCGGAACGGGATGTAGGTGTAGAACAGGCGCGGCTCCAGCGTTTGCAGCATCGAGCGGTCGAAGGCCTGCCAGTCGCGCTCGAAGAACATGCCGGCGTCGACGCTGTAGATCGGCACCGTCCGATCCTCCGATTGCAGGCTGCCGGGGGTCGCGTCCAGGGCATAGTGCGTGTAGTGCACGCCGGCCTTGGGCTTCACGTAGGCGAACGACGACTGCAGCGGATAGGACAGCGAGGGGAACGCGACGTAGCGGTTGCCGGTGAGCAGGGTCGGGTGATCGAACGCGACCGCTTGCGCCTGCACCGTGCCGTCGAGGCCCCGCGCCAGGTTTGCCTTGCTCCCGCTCACGAATACGGCCGGCAGCCGGGAATACGGCGGCGTGACCGGCGCGTTGGGGTCCTGCAGCGTCTGCCAGTCCGACATGACCGCCTGGGCGGTCCAGTAGCGGTCGCCGTACGTAACGTAACCCTGGCGCGGCAGGTTGGTCTGCGAGGTCAGCGTTACCGAGTTCGCGAGGTCGCGGAAGTAGTCGTCGTCCGATACTTTCTGCAGGTCCAGCCCGCCGGTCACGCGCGGCGCCAGCCGCTGGGTATGCTGCAGCAGAAGCGCGTAGCGGTCGCGGCCGGCCTCGTTGTCGCTGGGAAGGTAGTCGGCCTTGGCGAGGCCGCTGAACGAGGGTTCCAGATAGCGGCCCTCGGTGTTCAGCATCAGCCCGCGGCGGGCAATGTAGCGCGGCGCCAGCGTGGCGTCGCGATTGGGGGCGATGTTCCAGTAGAACGGCAGCGTGAAATCGAAGCCGCCCTGGCTCGTGGTGCCGACGATGGGCGGCAGGAATCCGGTCTTGCGCCGTCCGTCGAGCGGAAAGTCGGCCCAGGGCGTGTACAGGATCGGCACGTCCTGGAACACGAGCGTGGCGTTGCGCGCGACGCCGACGTTGGTGGAGCGGTCCAGGCTCAGGTCGCCGACGCGCGCGTACCAGTCGGTCTGGTCGATCGGGCAGGTGCTGAACGTGGCATTGGTGGCGCGCGAGCGCTCGCGGCTCAGGAACACCACCTCGTCGGCGCGTCCGCGGGAGTCGTTGACCGCCAGCTCGTAGCGGGGTTCCTCCATGCGGCCCTCGAACGTCTCGAGGTTGAGGTTGAGCGAAGGTCCCCGCACCTCGTCGCCGTCCCGCCGCAGCACGACGTTGCCCTCGGCGAAGACGTCCTGGCTCTGCGGGTAGAACACGATCCAGTCCGCCGCCAGGCTGCGGTTCTCCTGCGTGAGCACGGCGTTGCCTCGCGCCCGCACCTCGGACTCGCCGACGCCCTCCATCTCGTCGGCCTCCACGGTGACGGGGCTTTGGCCGGGGTTTGCTGCCGGGGGATCCCGAGGAGCGGCCGAGGCGGGAGCCTCCCGCGCGCCGGCGTCCGCGGGCGCCGCGGGCGTCGCCGGAACGGCGCTCGACGGCGCGGCGCGGGGAGCCGCCTCCGTCGGCACGGCGCGGG
>CAZGTK010000099.1:0-7845 GCA_964528415.1 uncultured Burkholderiales bacterium
CGCCCCGGGCCGGCTCGAGTCGACGACGGCCTGGGCGAATGAAAACAGCGCCTCGCGGCTGCCGTTGACGGGCACGACCTGGCGGTCCGGATCGATCGGCGGCAGCGCGTAGCGGCGCTCGAGCCAGGCGGCGATCGTCTCGCGCAGCGCGCGCTCGCCCAGCGTCAACGGATAGCTGGCCAGCCCCTGAAGCGCGCCGGCGAGGGCTTCCTTGACGAACGCCGGCGTCGGATGCTTGGGTTCGCCGATCGAAAGATTCACCGGCGCCCGGCGGGGATTCGGCGTGACGTCCGCGAGGAGCTGCGCGAGTTTCTGGAACGGGTAAGGGTGAAGCCGGTCGAGGTGCGGGTTCATCGCTCCGAAGGGCAATGGCGTCGGCGCAGGACTGAAGCGCCGCATTATATCGGCGCCGCCGGGGGGAGCCAATTCAGGGCCGCGCCCGCCTCAGCCGCGGGTGGCGCGCTCGGCCGGGAACTCGCCGATGGCGATCGGCTCGCGCGGCTTCCAGCCCTTCTTGCGGTGCTCGGCTTCCACCGTCGTGAAGATTCCGCCGCGAACGAAGAAGCGGGCGCGCAGGCGCATGAAGCGGGGGCGCGTGGCGGCGACCAGGTCGTCGAGGATGCGGTTGGTGACGGCTTCGTGGAACGCGCCCTCGTCGCGGTACGACCAGACGTAGAGCTTCAGGCTCTTCAGCTCGACGCAGCGTTGGTCCGGGATGTAATCGAGCAGCAGCGTGGCGAAATCCGGCTGCCCCGTCTTCGGGCACAGGCACGTGAACTCGGGGATCTCCATGTGGATCAGGAAGTCCCGTGTCGGGGCCGGATTGGGAAACGTTTCCAGCTGCTTCGATGGGCGCGTCGTCATGCTCGCGTCGATGGCAAATCAGTTAAAATGCGGCCGATCCAGGGAGCAGGGAGTCGCGCCTTTTTTCGGTCCAGCCGACGCGACTCCTTGTTGATTTTCGGAACATTATAACTTCACACGCCGGTCAGAACGTTGCGTCTCGCTCACCTCAAGCTCGCCGGATTCAAGTCCTTCGTCGATCCCACCCACATTGCGCTGCCCGGCGACCTGGTCGGGGTGGTGGGTCCCAACGGTTGCGGCAAGTCCAACATCATCGACGCGGTCCGCTGGGTGCTCGGCGAGTCGCGGGCCTCGGCCCTGCGCGGCGAGACCATGCAGGACGTGATCTTCAACGGCTCGGGCGAGCGCAAGCCCGTGGCCCGCGCCAGCGTCGAGCTCGTGTTCGACAACAGTCTCGGCAAGGCGGGCGGGCAGTGGGGCGAGTACGCCGAGATCTCGGTCAAGCGCGTGCTCGAGCGCGACGGCGAGTCCTCCTACTACATCAACAACCAGCACGTGCGCCGGCGCGACGTGCAGGACATTTTCCTCGGCACCGGGCTGGGCGGCCGGGCCTACGCGATCATCGAGCAGGGCATGATATCGCGCATCATCGAGGCCAAGCCGGAGGAGCTGCGGGTGTTCCTCGAGGAGGCCGCCGGCGTGTCCAAGTATCGGGAGCGGCGGCGCGAAACCGAGCTCAGGCTCGAGGATGCGCGCGAGAACCTGGCGCGCGTGGACGACATCCGCCAGGAGCTGGACGCCCAGCTCACGCGTCTCGAGGATCAGGCGCGGGTCGCGGAGCGCTACGGCGAGCTGCAGCGCGAGCTGCACACGACCCAGGCGATGCTGTGGCTCACGCGCAAGCAGGACGCCCAGAACGCCCAGGAGCGGCACGGCCGCGAGGTGCAGCGGCTGGAGACGGAGCTTGAGGCGGAGATCGCGCGGCTGCGCGAGGCCGAGCGGCGGCAGGAGGAGGCGCGCCAGCAGCACTACGCCGCCAGCGACGCCGCGCACGCGGCGCAGGGACAGCTCTACGAGGCCAACGCCGAGGCGGCGCGGCTGGAGCAGAGCCTCGAGCACACGCGCGACAGTCGCGCGCGCGTCGAGCAGCAAATGGCGACCCACCGCCAGCAGCTCGAAGGGCTGCGCCGGCAGCAGGACAGCAGCACCGAGGCGCTGACGCACTGGGGGCACGAGCTCGAGAAGGCGCTCGCGCAGGTGGGCGAGCGGCTGGCGCGGGTCGAGGCCGAGGCGGGCGAGCTGCCGGGTCTGGAGCAAGCCTACCGCGACGCGCAGGCGAAGCTCGCCGAGGCGCAGAAGGCGGTGGTCGTGGCCGAGCAGGGTCGCCAGCTCGAGCAGGCCCACCGGGACCACGCGGTGCGGACCCTGGAGCAGCTGGCCGGCCGGCGCGCGCGCCTCGAGCACGAGGCGGCGGCCCTGCCCGCCGGCGACGACCCCGCGCTACCTGACAAAGAGCGCGACCTCGCCGACGCGGAGCAGGCGCTGGCGCGCTGCCACGCCGAGGTCGAGGCGCACGCCGCCGACCTGCCGGGTTGCCAGCGCGCGGTGGAGGAGGCGCGCCAGGCGCTGCAGGGCCTGCAGCAGACGCTGACCGAGGCGCAGGCCCGACAGGCTGCGCTCAAGCAGCTGCAGGCCAAGCTCGAAAGCAACGACAAGCTCAGCGCCTGGCTCGACGAGCGCGGGCTCGGCGCGAATGCGCGTCTCTGGCAGGCGGTCCAGGTGGATCCCGGCTGGGAGGACGCGCTGGAGGCCGTTCTGCGCGAGCGCCTCAACGCGATGGCGCTGCCCTCGCTGGAAGCGGCCGCCGGATGGGGCGCGACGCCGCCGGGCAAGCTGGCGTGCTTCGAGCCGGGCAGCCCGCCCGAAGCCGCGCCCGCCGCGGCGGGGTTGCGCGCGCTGCGCAGTCTGGTGGAATGCCGGGACCCGTCGGCCGGGCGCGCGATCGACGACTGGCTCGCCGACGTCTATGCCGCGGCGACCCTCGATGAGGCACTGGCTCAGCGCAAGGCCCTCGCGCCCGGGCAGGCGCTGGTCACCCCGGCGGGCCATCTGGTCACGGCCTCCACGCTGACGTTCTACGTGCCGGACTCCGAGCTCCATGGCGTGCTGGCGCGGGAGCGTGAAATCGAGGGACTCGGGGCCCGGGTCGCCGAGTTGCAGGCCGCGCGGGAGGGCGCGACCGCGCGCCTCGAGGCTTCCCGCGCCGCGCTGCTGACCCAGGAAGGCGAGCTGGAGGCGGCGCGCGGCGCCGTCATGGACGGTCAGCAGCGACGCCACGCGGTCCAGGTGGAGGTGCTCAAGCTGCGCGAGGCGGCGCAGCGGGCGGGCGAGCGGCACCGCCAGATCCGGCAGGAGCTCGAGGAGATCGCGGCGCACGAGGCGGCCGAGGCCCAGCGACGGTCCGACGCCGAGCGGCGGCTCGCCGAACTGGAGCGGGAGGGAGACGGGTTGCGCGAGGCGCTGGAAGCGGTGAGCGACGTCTGCCGCGCGGCGGACGAAGCCCTTGCCGAGCGCCGCCGGTTGCACCAGCACGCGCTTCAACAGCATCAGGAATCTTTGTATTACGAAAAGCTGTGTAACAATAAAATCAATGAATTAAAAGAGATTCTTAAGAGAATAACTGAGAATCTGACCGACGGCGAAAGCGCCCTGCGGGCGCTGCAGCGCGAACTCGAGGGCCTCGATCCGGCCCCCATCGAGGCCGACCTCCAGCAGGCGCTGGCGACCCAGCACGCACGCTCCGAGGCGCTGGCGCGCGTTCGCGACGAACTCGAAGCGGCTTCGACGGCGCTGCGGGAGGTTGACCGGGAGCGCCTCGCCGCCGAGCAGGGCATCGAGCCGGTGCGGCAGAAGCTGGGCGAGGTGCGCCTGAAGGAGCAGGAGGCGCGGCTCACCGTCAGCCAGTTCGACGAGCAGCTGCGCGAGGCCGGCGCCGACGAGGAGGCGCTTCGCTCGCAGCTCGGCAAAGGCACGCGGCCGTCGGCGCTGCAGGGCGAGATCACGCGGCTGCAGGCCGAGATCGAGGCGCTGGGGGCGGTCAACCTGGCGGCGCTCGACGAGCTCAAGGGCTCGCGCGAGCGCAAGAGCTTCCTGGACGCCCAGTCCGAGGACCTGCGCCAGGCGGTGGAGACGCTGGAGAACGCGATCCGCCGCATCGACCGCGAGACACGCGAGCGGCTGATGGCCACCTACGAGCAGGTCAACGCCCACATGGCGGACCTTTTCCCGAGTCTGTTCGGCGGCGGTCAGGCGCGCCTCGTGCTCACCGGCGAGGAAATCCTCGACGCCGGGGTGCAGGTGGTCGCGCAGCCGCCGGGCAAGAAGAACACGTCCATCCACCTGCTCTCGGGCGGGGAGAAGGCGCTGACCGCGCTGTCGCTGGTGTTCGCGATGTTCCAGTTGAACCCGGCGCCGTTCTGCCTGCTCGACGAGGTGGACGCGCCTCTCGACGACACCAACACCGAGCGCTTCTGTCAGCTGGTACGCCGCATGGCGGCGCAGACCCAGTTCGTGTTCATCAGCCACAACAAGCTCACGATGGAGATGGCCGGCCAGCTGATCGGCATCACCATGCAGGAGCAGGGCGTCTCGCGCGTGGTGGCGGTCGATATCGAGGAAGCGATGCGCCTGCGGGAGGCCGCGGCGGCCTAGCCGCGACACCGGCCGCGTCGGGCGCTAAGATCACCGCATGAGCGATCTGCAGATAGCGCTGGTCCTGGTCGGTGCGCTGGTGGTGGGCGGCGTCTACGGCTTCAACGTCTGGCAGCAGCGGCGCATCCGGCGGCAGAGCGAGCAGGCGTTCGGCAACCAGCACGACGACGTCCTGTTGCGGGCGGGCGGCCATGCCGACGCCGGCGAGCGGCGCGTCGAAGCGCGGCTCGAGCCCCGCGTCGAACCCCGCGTAGGACGCCTGCCCGAAGACGACGGCGCGTCGGAACCGGTGCCCGCGCCGCGCGCGGCGAGCGCCGCGGACTGGCTGCCGGCGGACGATCTCGGCGTCGATTTCGTCATCGAGCTCGCGCCCGGCGGGCCGGTCGGCGCGGACGCGCTGGCCCCGCTGCTGTCGCGGCGCGCCGAGTTTGGCAAGCCGGTCAGCCTGACCGGTCTGGTGGCCGAGCGCGGCGAGTGGGACGACGTCGTGCCTGGAGCCGCCGCGCAGTACCGGCAGCTGCGGACGGCGCTGCAGCTGTGCGACCGCGCCGGCCCCGTGAGCGAGGTCATGCTGAGCGGCTTCCGCGACACGGTGCTGGCGCTGGCGCGGGACCTTGCCGCGGGCGTCGAGATGGGCGACATGGACGAGGCCGTGGCGCGCGCCGCGATGCTCGACCAGTTCTGCGCCGAGGTCGACGTCATGATCGGCGTCAACCTGGTGGCGCGCGACGACCGGCCGTTTGCCGGATCGAAGGTCCGCGTGCTGGCCGAATCGAACGGCCTGCGCCTTGCGCCGGACGGCCGCTTCGTGCTCTACGACGAGGCCGGCCGCGAGCTGTTCTCGGCCAGCGACTTCGACGGGCGCGCGCTGCGCGCGGACACGCTGGCGCAGACCCAGCTCAAGGGGGTCACCTTCCTGCTCGACCTGCCGCGGGTGGCGAACGGCGAGACCGCCTTCGACCAGATGATGCACCTGGCGCGGACTTTCGCGGTGACCCTTGGGGCGGCGCTGGTCGACGACAATCGCGTTGCCCTGACCGAAGCCGGTCTGGCGCGAATCCGCGAGCAGATCCGCCGGCTGCAGCAGGGCATGCGCAGCCACGGCATTGCCCCCGGGAGCCCGGCCGCGCTGCGCCTGTTCTCCTGATGAAGGCGTCCGCCGCCGTCGTGCGCGAAGTCCGGGCGCTGCGGGAGGAGATCGAGCGCGCCAACTACAACTACTACGCGCTCGACCGCCCGACGATCCCGGACGCCGAGTACGACCGCCTGTTCCGCCGCTTGCAGGAGCTCGAGCAGGCGCACCCGGAGCTGGCCGCGCCCGACTCGCCGACGCAACGCGTCGGCGCCGCCCCGCTGAAGGCGTTTCCCGAGGTCGCCCACCGGGTGCCGATGCTCTCGCTCAACAACGCGTTCGAGCCAGCCGAGGTGGAGGCTTTCGACCGGCGCATCCGCGAGGCCTTGGACGAGGAGCGCATCGACTACGAGGTGGAGCCCAAGTTCGACGGGCTGGCTGTTTCGCTGCGCTACGAGGACGGCGTGCTGGTGCAGGCGGCGACCCGCGGCGACGGCACCATGGGCGAGGACGTGACCCAGAACCTGCGCACGGTGCGCGCGATCCCGCTGCGCCTGCATGGCCGCCGGCCGCCCGCCGTGCTGGAGGTCCGCGGCGAGGTGCTGATGCGCAAGGCGGACTTCGAGCGCCTCAACGCCGAGCAGCGCGAGCGCGGACAGCGCGAGTTCGCCAACCCGCGCAACGCCGCCGCCGGTTCGCTGCGCCAGCTCGATGCGCGCGTGACGGCGTCGCGGCGGCTCACGTTCTTCGCCTACGGCGTCGGCGAGGCCGACGACGGCGCGTTGCCGGGCGACCGCCAGAGCCGCGTCCTCGACTTTCTCGCCGGCCTGCACATTCCGGTCTCGCCCGTGCGCGACGTGGTGACCGGCGTCGACGGGCTGGCGCGCTTCTTCACCAGGGTCCGCGAGGAGCGCGAGCGCCTGCCCTACGAGGTGGACGGCGTTGTCTACAAGGTCGACCGCCTGGACTGGCAGCGGGAGCTCGGGTTCGTCTCGCGCGCGCCGCGCTTCGCGGTGGCCCACAAGTTCCCGGCGCAGGAGGCGGTGACCCGGCTCGTCGACATCGACGTCCAGGTGGGCCGCACGGGGGCGCTGACGCCGGTCGCGCGGCTCGAGCCGGTGTTCGTAGGCGGCGTCACGGTGACGAACGCGACGCTGCACAACCAGGACGAGATCGACCGCAAGGACGTCCGGATCGGCGATACGGTCATCGTTCGCCGGGCCGGCGACGTCATCCCGGAGGTGGTCGCGGTGGTGCCGGAGCGGCGCCCGGCGCATGCGCGGCGATTTCGGCTGCCGGACAAGTGTCCGGTCTGCGGCTCGGACGTGGTGCGCCTTGCCGACGAGGCCGCGGCGCGGTGCACCGGCGGGCTCTATTGCCCGGCCCAGCGCAAGCAGGCGCTGCTGCACTTCGCCAGCCGGCGGGCGCTGGACATCGAGGGACTCGGCGAGAAGCTCGTCGACCAGCTGGTGGACGAGGGCCTGGTGAAGACGCCGGCCGACCTGTTCCAGCTCACGCTGGAGCAGCTTGCCGCACTGGAGCGCATGGCGCAGAAGTCGGCGCAGAACCTGCTGGACGCGCTCCAGCGCAGCGCCCGCCAGGCGACGCTCGCGCGGTTCATCTTTGCCCTTGGCATCCGCCACGTCGGCGAGACCACGGCGCGCGACCTGGCGGAGCACTTCGGCAGCCTCGACGCCCTGATGCAGGCGAGTCAGGACGAGGTTCTCGAAGTGCGCGACGTCGGGCCGGTCGTCGCCGAAAGCGTGGCAAGGTTCTTTGCCGAGCCGCACAATCGCGCGGTGATCGAGCGCCTGCGCGGCGCCTACGGCGCGCGCTGGCAGGCGCCGAAGCGGCGCCGCGCGGAGGGCGCCGGTCCGCTCGCGGGCAAGACGTTCGTCCTCACCGGGACCCTGGCGTCGATGACCCGCGACGAGGCCAAGCAGCGAATCGAGGCGCTCGGGGGCAAGGTGACGGGCAGCGTGTCCGGCAAGACGGATTACGTCCTCGCCGGCGCCGATCCCGGCAGCAAGCTCGACAAGGCGCGCGAACTGGGGGTCAGCATCCTCGACGAAGAGGACTTCGGCCGGCTCGCCGGCGCATGAAACCAAAGGAGCAGTCCGTGTCCCAGGGCATCGTCACCAAGGCCGTCTTTCCCGTCGCCGGGCTCGGCACGCGCTTTCTTCCCGCCACCAAGGCAAGTCCGAAGGAAATGCTGCCGGTGGTGGACAAGCCGCTGATCCAGTACGCCGTCGAGGAGG
>CAZGTK010000100.1:0-7808 GCA_964528415.1 uncultured Burkholderiales bacterium
GTGTTCCACAACCGCCAGTGGGGCGCCGAGAAGAAGAACCAGGTCGACTTCTACAGCCGCCGTTTCGTCGGCACCGACCTCGAGAACCCCAGCTTCGCCGGCATCGCCAAGTCGATGGGCGCGGAAGGGCACGTCATCGAGAAGCTCTCCGACGTCGGCCCGGCCCTGCAGGCCGCGGTCAAGGCGCAGAACGAGGGCAAGACCACCATCCTCGAGATGATGCTGACGCGCGAGCTGGGCGACCCGTTCCGCCGCGACGCGCTGCAGAAGCCCAAGCGCTTCCTCGATCGTTACAAGGGTTTCGAGTAACGCGCCTGCCGGTTGCAACAACAAGAACGGCGGGCAGGATCCGCCGCAACAAAAAGGGAGGTGGGCGCCGCACGGCGCCCGCCTTGATAACCCAGCAGCGGGCCGAGCGCAGCGCCGCCGCGGGCCGCTGACAAAATTTCTCTAGGACGGAGCGAGGGGCATGGGCGTCATCGACCGGATCGTGATTCACCGGCTGCAGGTACCGCTGGTGACCCCCTACAAGCTGGCGTTCGGTCCGGTGACGGCGTTCGATACGCTGATCGCCGAGCTGCGCGATGCCGACGGCCGCCACGGCCTCGGCGAGGCGACGCTGCTGACCGGCTACACCGACGAGACCATCGACGGTGCCTGGGCGCTGGCGCGCGAGCTGGCGCCGAGGCTCGCCGGCCGCCCGTTGGCCGAAGCGAAAAGCGCCGCCCTCGCGCACGCCGGCGAGGCGCCGTTCACGGCCACGCTGTTCGCCAGCGCGATCGAGATGCTCGAGGACCATCCCGCGCTGGCGGTCGAGACCGAGACGCGCGTGCCTCTGCTCGGCGTGGTGAACGCCACCGACCGCGAGCGCCTGGAGGCCGAGATCGAGGTCCTGCTGTCGCAGGGCTTCGAAACGCTCAAGATCAAGGTGGGCTTCGACGCCGACGCCGATGCGCGCAAGGTTGCGCTGGTCCAGGAGATCAACGCCGGCCGCGCGCGGCTGCGCATCGACGCCAACCAGGGCTACAGCGCCGACGACGGCTGCCGGTTCGCGCGCGCGCTTGCCCCCGAGGCGATCGAGCTGTTCGAGCAGCCCTGCGCCGCCGGGGACTGGATCGCCGCCAAGGCCGTGGCCGAGGTGTCCCCCGTGCCGATGATGCTGGACGAGTCGATCTACGGCATGGAGGACATCGAGCGCGCCGCGCAGCTCAAGGCGGCGCGCTTCATCAAGCTGAAGCTGATGAAAATGGGTTCGCTCTCGCGGCTCGAGGCCGGCATCGACCGTATCCGCGCCTTGGGCATGGAGCCCGTCTTGGGCAACGGCGTCGCGTGCGAGCCGGGGTGCTGGATGGAGGCCTGCGTCGCGCGGCGCCGGATCGGCAACGCCGGCGAGATGAACGGGTTCCTCAAGCCGGTGGCGCGGCTGACCGTGCCGCCGCTCACGTTCGACCGGGGCGCGATCGTGCTGCACGCCGCCGCGACGCCCGAGCTGGATCAGGACGCACTGGCGCGTTTCGCCCTCGGCCGCGAGGAATTCACGGCGCGCGCTTCGGCCGCGGCTTGACGGGCCGACTATGCAAGCGGTTGCACGGAGAGAATCAGACATGGGGCAGAAAACGCTGGTGACCGGGGTGATCGGCTCCGACACGCACATCGTCGGCAACCGCATCCTGTCGATGGCGCTGGAGAAAGCCGGTTACAAGGTGGTGGCGCTCGGCGCGCTCACGCCGGCCGAGGACTTCATCAAGGCGGCGATCGAAACCAACGCCGACGGGATCATGGTTTCCTCGCTGTACGGCCAGGGCGAGCTGGACTGCCGCGGCTTCCGCGACCGCTGCGTCGAGGCCGGACTCGATAATATCCTGCTCTACGTCGGCGGCAATCTGGTGGTCGGCAAGCAGACCTGGGAGGAGGTGGAGCGGCGTTTTCTGGCGATGGGATTCGACCGCGCCTTCCCGCCGGGAACGCGCACCGACGAGGTCATCGACGTCCTGGCGCGCGATTTCGCCGCCAGGGCCGAAGGCCGGCAGCGCGCGGAGGCGTGACGATGCGTCGGCGAGTAGCCGGCCGGCGATTCACCGCGGAGGCGCGCGGGGGGGCATGTCCGGCGGTACACGGCGCGCTCGGGTCAACGTCGACGGTGTCCGTGGCGGCCCGGGCCCGTCGCCTCGCCGGCTGCGCATCCGTCCTCTCGGCGTCCGCACGCCTGCGCCGCCGGTAGCGGGAACGATGAAAACCGCGCTGCTCATCGATTTCGGCAGCACCTACACCAAGCTGCGCGCGGTGGACCTCGATCGGGCGCGCATCATCGGCGCGGGCCAGGGGCCGTCCACCGTCACCACCGACATCACGGTCGGCATGCATCGCGCGCTGTCCGATCTGGAGGCGCACGTCGGCAAGCTGCCGGCGTTCACCTACCGGCTGGCGTCGTCCAGCGCGGCCGGCGGCCTGCGCATGGTCACGGTCGGCCTCGTGAAGGAGCTCACCGCCGAAGCGGCGCGGCGCGCCGCGCTGGGCGCCGGCGCCAGGCTCGTCGGCACCTTCGCGTATCGGCTCACGCGCGGCGACGTGCGCCGCATCGAGGAGCTGACGCCGGACATCCTGCTGCTCGCCGGCGGCACCGACGGCGGCAACGCCGAGGTGGTGCTGCACAACGCAGGGATGCTGGGGGCGAGCGCGGTCGCCTGCCCGATCGTCTTCGCCGGCAACCGCGCGGCGGCGGACGACGCGCTCGACGCGTTGGCCGGAAAGACCGTGATCGGCACCGAGAACGTGATGCCGGAGTTCAACGTCCTCAACATCGAGCCCGCGCGCGCGGCGATCCGGCAGGTTTTCATCGACCGCATCGTCCACGCCAAGGGCATCGACCGCGCGCAGTCGATGTTCGACGCGGTGCTGATGCCCACGCCGGCCGCGGTCATGGAGGGCGCGCGCCTGCTGGCCGACGGCTGCGACGGCGAAGCGGGCCTCGGATCGCTGCTGGTCGTGGATCCCGGCGGCGCCACCACCGACGTGCACTCGGTCTGCGACGGGGCGCCGTCGCGGCAGGGCGTCATTCCGTACGGCCTGCCGGAGCCGCGCGTGAAGCGAACGGTGGAGGGCGATCTCGGCATGCGCCACAACGCGCAGGCGATCGCCGAGGCGGCGGGAACGGCGGCGCTGGCTGCCGACGCCGGACTCGACGTTGCCGCCGCCGAGCGGCTGATCGGCGAACTGGCGGGCGACGTCGAGCGCGTGCCGGCGACGGCCGAGGAGGCCGCGCTCGATCGCGCCCTCGGCCGCGCGGCCATCCGCCTGGCGGTCAAGCGCCACGCCGGGACGCTGGAAACGGTGTTCACGGTGCAGGGTCCGGCCCAGGTCCAGCATGGCAAGGACCTCTCCGAGGTGGCCACGGTCATCGGCACCGGCGGCGTGCTGGTGCACAGCGAGGACCCGCGCGCGATCCTGGAGATGGCGCTGGCCGACGCCGACGATGCGGCGTCGCTGCGCCCGCGCGCGCCGCGCCTGCTGCTGGATCGCGATTATTCCCTTTATGCCTGCGGCCTGCTGGCGCAGGTGGAGCCCGCCTGCGCGTTCCGCCTCGCGGTGGGAGGGCTCGTCACGCTCGACAAGGAGGTTCGCCATGAGCGCAGTGCTCGCGCCTGAGACCAGGCTGCCGTTCTCGCAGCAGCGCATCCCGGACGACGTCTTCGCGCGCATGCGCGCCGAGAACCTGGCGCGCTGGCCGACCGGCAGGGAAGTGCGGCTGGAGGAGGCCGTCGCCCTGCACCGCGAGCTGCCGAGGCACAAGCGGCTGCCCTACGTGATGCGGCGCGCAATCGACGAGGGGCGCTGCCTGACGCAGCCGCGCGGCGGCTTCGGCACCTTTCGCGCCCAGCTGGAGTTGATGCAGACGCTGGACCGCGAGGGCCTGGCGGACATCGTTCCCACCACCACCGACAGCTACACCCGCAACGAGCAGTGGGCGCTGGCGCAGAAGGGCATCGAGGAATCCGAGCGCGAGGGCCGCTCGATGCTGAACGGCTACCCGATCGTCAACTACGGCGTCGAGGTGAGCCGCAAGCTGATCGAGGCGATCGAAAAGCCCGCCATCATGCTGACCGGCACGTCGATGCCGAAGCTCACCGGCGAGATCGGCTTCGCCTCGGGCTACACGGGCTACCTCGGTTCCGGGATCGCCTACACCACTTCCTACATCAAGGAGCTGTCGATCGAGGACGGCATCCGCAACTACCAGTACCTCGACCGCCTGGCCGCGCTGTACCAGGAGCACGGCATCGAGCTGCACCGCCGTCAGCCGGGCTTCCTCACCGGCACCAACATCCCGCCGTCGATCGCCATCATGACCTGCGTGCTCGACGCGCTGCTGGCCGCCGCCCAGGGCGTGAAGAACTACGGCCTGGAGATGGGCCAGACGCTGCACCTGGTCCAGGACGCCGCCGCCGTCACCGCCTGCCGCGAGCTGGTGCAGGAGTACTTGCAGAAGGCGGGTTACACGGACGTCTTCACGCCGGTCACGCTGCTGCACTGGATGGGCGCCTGGCCCCACGACGACGCCCAGTCCGCGGCGCTGGTGGCCTACGGCGGCACGCTGGCCGCGGTCGCCGGCGCGGTGTCGGTGACGACCAAGAGCACGCACGAGGCCTTCGGCATCCCGACGCCGCAGGCGAACGCCGAGGGTCTGCGCACGACGCGCATGGCGATCTACCTTGCTCGGCAGATCCGGCTCGACGCGCTGCCCGAGTTCCAGGACGAGGTGTACCTGATCAAGCGCGAGGTGCGCGCCATCATCGACAAGACGCTCGAGATGGGGGATGGCGACGCCGCGCTCGGCGCGATCCGCGCGTTCGAGGCCGGCGTCATGGACATTCCCTGGTCGCCGAACCGCTGGTGCAAGAGCCGCGTCATGCCGGCGCGCGACGCCGACGGCTACCTGCGCATCCTCGATCCGGGCCTGATGCCGTTTCCGAAGGACGTGCTGGAAATCCACGAAGAGCGGCTGCGCCGTCGGGCGCTGCGCGAGGGCGTGCCCTATGGCCCCGAGCTGGCGGTCGCCAGCGTCTACGAGCTCTCCGAGCCGATCGCGAAGCTGATGACCGACAGGTGGGCGGCGGGCTGAGCTGCGCCATCCCGGGTTCTTCCTCGGCATTCGACGCCGTTCGCCCGGCGCCGGCCGGGCGCTTTCTCTTCCGGTGGGCCAGCCAGCGCCGACGTTACTCGGCGGCGGCGACCCATATCGTGAGGCCCTCCACCCGCTCGACGCGGGCGGGCGCGCCGGCGCGTAGCGCTTCGCGCTGGGCGAGCGGTGCCCGCGCCCGCCAGCGCTCGCCATTGACGCGGACGTAGCCCGCCAGCGCGCCGTCGCCATCGTCCTCGAAATCGCTGACGACCGTCGCGGGCAAACCCCGCATCGCCTCGGGCCCGGTTCGCGCGGGGATCTTCTCGGCGAGATGATGCAACGTCAGCTCGCTGACGATGAACACGGCCGCGGTGATCGCCAGCCGATAGGAAAGGTCGAGCTCCAGCAAGAAGAAGACGGACAGCGCCAGCGCACCGGAGAATGGCAGCGCCAGGAGCCAAAGCGTGAGGCGATGGCGGAATCGCATTCCAGGAGCAAATACGCAGCGGGCGAGCGCGTGTCAAGCGTTCGCCCGCTGCCCCGCCCCCCGGAGTCCGGGGCGGCCGGGCAGTCAGCCGATCGGCCGGTTCGTCGCGGCAGAGAACTGGCTCAACGTAAGGCGGCCGCCGGCGCCGTCCGGCGCTGACTTGATGCCGATGCCGGTCAGGTGGTGGTCCCGAATCTCGGTCGGCGTCAGGACGCCGTCGCCGTTGGTGTCGGCGACGTCGAAGGCGAGCACGGTCTGGTAGGTGCCCGGCTGCCGCAGCGCCGGGTCGGACTGGGGCGGTGCGGCGATGGCTGCGACGACGCCGGCGACGACCACCAGCAGCGTCACGCCGACGGCGTTGCGCAAGGAATGCCTGTTCATGTCGGTCTCCTATCGGCTGGCGAGATCTTTCAGCACCGGGAGGTGCATCTCCTCGGCGCTCGTGAATTCGTTCAGCACGATGACGCCATCGTGGTTCGCGTCGTAGCGGCTGAAATGACCGAGCCACCGGTTGTGGGCGCGCACGGCGCGGAATTCCTGCGGCGTGATCAGGCCATCACCATTGGCGTCGATGCGCTCGAAGTCCGTGACCGGCGTCGGGCCGGCGGGGTCGGACTGGGGCGCTGCGCCATAGACGGCCGCGCCCGCCGCGCCCGCGGTCAGCAGGGCGGCGGCGAAGGTGGCGACGGTCAAACCGAGCTTGAGGTGGGTGCTCATGGGCGAGTCTCCTGTAGTTGACGGCCCCGTCTGGGGGCTATTGGAGCGCCGCGGAAACGGCGCCGGTCGCTCCGTCGGCGCGGGCGTGAATGCGCGGCTGCAGTCCGGCGGAAATAACCGCTGCGCCCCGGAGGTTTGCCCGGACGTCGTAGGATTCGGTTGTCGGTGGCGGCGCAACCGCGCCGGGCGGTCGACCGCGTAGCCGCAAAGGAAAGGCACGGCGACTTCGAAGGGCGCGGCGCGCGCCAAACTGCAGTGGTGCCGCGTCGGCTTACTTCCGAAGCGCATCACGCTTCATGCGTGCTAAGACAGTGCCGGGACGCGGATGGTTTCCGCGCCGCATCCGCTTGCGGCTAGCGTTCGAACACGACGTCGCCGCCGACCAGGGTATAGCGCACGCGCCCGAGCACCTCGTAGCCCGCGAACGGCGTGTTGCGGCTCTGGCTCTTCATCTCCGCCGCCGTGACCTGCCAGGCCGCCGTGGGGTCGAACACGCACACGTCGCCCGGCGCGCCCGGTGCGAGGTGGCCCGCGCCGATGCCCAGCACGCGGGCCGGCGCCGAAGTCACGCACGCGATGGCCTGGGACAGCGGCGCGCCGGCGATCTCGGCCCATTTCAACGCCATCGGCAGCAGCAGCTCCAGGCCGATCGCGCCGGGCTGCGCCTCCCCGAACGGCAGCTGCTTGGCGTCGTCGTCGACCGGCGCGTGGTCCGAACACAGCGCGTCGATGACCCCGCTCGCTAGGCCCGCGCGCAGCGCATCGCGGTCGCGCAGGCTGCGCAGGGGCGGGGTCAGGCGGCAGTTGCTGTCGAAATAGCCGATGTCCATCACCGACAGGTGCAGATGGTTGATGGAAACGTCGCAGGTGACCGGCAGCCCCTCGGCCTTGGCGGCGGCGATCAGCGCGAGCGATTCGGCGTGGGAGACGCGACAGAGGTGCACGCGCGCGCCGGTGTCGCGCGCGAGGGCGAGGGTGCGCGCCACTTCCAGCGGCTCCGACACCGCCGGGATCGGCGGCAGGCCCAGCCGCGACGCCACCTCGCCGTCGTGGGCGACGCCGCTGGCCGCCAGGAAGGCGTCGTCGGGGCGCAGCCAGACCGCGAAGCCGAACGTGGCGGCGTACTGGAGCGCCCGGTAGAACACCAGCGTGTTGACGATCGGCGCATCCGCCTGCGAGAAGCCGACGCATCCGGCGTGGGTGAGCTCGGCCATCTCGGTGAGCCGCTCGCCCTTGAGCTGCTGGGTGAGCGCGCCGACCGGGTAGACGTGGGCCAGGTTCATGAGCCGCGCGCGGTGCTTGAGCATCTCGACGAGGCCCGGCTCGTCCAGCGGGGGGTCGGTGTCGGGCGGGCAGGCGAGGCTGGTGACCCCGCCGGCCACGGCCGCCGCGAGCTCGGATTGCAGCGTCGCCTTGTACTCGAATCCCGGCTCGCGCAGGCGCGCCGCCAGGTCCACCAGACCGGGGCAGACCACGAGGCCGGCC
>CAZGTK010000101.1:0-7796 GCA_964528415.1 uncultured Burkholderiales bacterium
GGTTCGCCATTTTGGCGCCGCCGGGTTGCCGGTGATGGGATTTTCCGGCGCGGACAATCACACGCTGATGTGCGCGCGAGGGAACACGGAAAATGGCCAAGATCTTGGCCAAGTCGGCGAGATTCGCGCCGTCAATTGCGCGTGGATAGACCTTCGGCGCCGCGATCACGCTGCAGCCGGCGCGGCGCCGCGCGCTGCTGCTCGCGCCGCCGCTCTGGGCCGCGCTCGCGCGACTGGGCCTGCTCGTCCTGCTGGCGGGACTGGCGGGCTGCGCGGTTGCCGCGTTTGCGGCGTTCCCGCCGGGCCGCTACGCCAATGCGTTCTACGCGGCGCGGCAGATTCTCGACGGCGCCGCGCTGCTCGCCTGGTTCGGCATTCCCGCCGGCGCTCTTTGCGGCATGGCGATGCTGCCCGTGCTGCGCGCATTGAACCCGCCCAGCGGCGGGACTAAGCTGAATCGGGAGCCCGGCGCCGAGCGGAGCTGATCGCTCGCCGCCGCGATCCCCGGGAGAACATCATGACCCATCCGACCGACGACAAGGGCGTGACGACGGCGCTGCTCGAGCGCATGCGCAAGGTGCGGCTGCCGCGGGCGCTGGCGCTGAAGGAGAAAGTGGACCGGGGCGAGCGGCTCGACGACGCCGAGCTGCAGTTCCTGGAGGACGTCTTGCAGGACGCCGACCGGAGCCGCTCGGTGGTGGTGCGCAACCCCGAGCTGCACGAGCTCGCGGGGCGCATGGTGAGCCTCTACGCCGAGATCACCGCCCGCGCGCTCGAGAACGAGAAGAAGACTTAAGCAGCGCCGCGCCCGTCCGGCGCGGCGTTTCAAGCGCCTGATTGCGCGACGCGTTTCCGGTGCGGGACGCGCTTTGACGTATATCAAGGCGGCGCGGGACTCATGCGCCTAGCATGAAATCGCCTTTCCCTGAACGAGGAGGCGGCGATGACCGGCAACAGCTTCGTCGGAACGCGCTTCGCCGGGTTCGTCGTTCGTTTTCCCGCTCGACGCAGGCCGGATCCGCTCAGGTTCCGGTCGATTCCCATGCGCCGGGACGGCGCGGACATTTCTCTGGCTGCGACGCGCGTCGACGGATTCGTCGGGCGCCCCGCGGCCGCCGCGCAGCGTCGGCGCGCGGCAACGATAACGAGGAGGATCGATGACGGTTCACGTGCAGGTGCACCACAAGAGCGGCCGGGTGCTGGTGGAGATCGACCGCGATCTCGATGCGGCGTCGGTGGAGCAGTGCTTCGCGGCGTATGACCGCGGCCAGATCAGCGGCTGGAAGGAGATCACCCTGGTGCTGCGCAACCTCGAGCGCGTCGATGCGGGCGGGGTGGAACTGCTACTCTATCTGCAGGAGCGCGCGCGGCAGTGCCGGGTGCGGGTATTCGACTGCGATGCCGGGGTGCTGTCGGTCCTCGAGGCCGCGGGCCTGAAGCCGCAGCGCGAAGCCGACTCGCCGGCGGCGGCGGTGCGCCCCGCGCTCGCGCCGGAGCCGACACGCGCGGCGTGACAACCATCACCGTCCCGCGGGACCATGACGACCAAAAGAGGGCGCGCATGTACAGCAAGATCTACGTTCCGGTCGACGGCAGCGACACGGCCGATCTCGCCCTGAAGGAGGCGACGAAGCTCGCCAAGGAGCAGGGCGCGACGCTGGTGCTGGCGCACGCGGTCGAGCCGCTCTATCACCTGGCCGCCGAAGCCTACGGCGACTTCGACCGCGTCGTGCAGCGCGAGGCGCAGAAGCTCGTCGACGACGCGGTGGCGCGCGCGCGGAAGGCCGGCGTCGACGTGACCGGCGTCGTCGTGCAGACCGGCGGGCGCCGCGCCGCCGCGGCGATCGCCGAGGAGGCGCAGAAGGCGGGCGCCGACCTGATCGTGATGGGCACGCACGGCCACCGCGGCTTCGAGCACCTGGTGCTGGGCAGCGTCGCGGAGGGCGTCGTGCGGCGCGCCACCATGCCGGTGCTGCTGATCCGGGGCCAGTAGGTCCCGGCCGTTCCCATCGAGACGCGACAGGGGAGAACCATGAGCCACGCCCATACAGCACGTGCAGCCGAGCCTCGCTGCTATCGCGTGATCGTCAAGCTCAGGTCGCGCGGCGGCGAGACGCCGGACCGCAGCATGACGTTCGAGACCCTGGCGACGAGCGGGGTCGAGGCGGAAGAGAAGGTCATGGCCGAGCGCCATCGCGAGTGGGAAACCCATTACCTGTTCGACGGCATCCAGGCGGCGTTTCCCTGCGAGGACGAGCCCGCCGCCTGACGGGCGCGGGCCCGGCGCGCCCGCGCCGCAACGACGATCACGCCGTCGTCCCGGCGGATGCCGGGGTGCAGGATCTGCGGCAAGCGTCGCAAGTTCGGTATGACGACGGCGAGAACCCTGGATTCCGGCCTACGCCGGAATGACGGGCCCATCCCGCCTGCGCCGGGATGACGATCACGCCGTCGCCCCGGCGAAGCCTACGCCGTGCTCCATTCGGGGCCGGGGTCCAGCGAAGCGAGCGTGCAGGCGGGTGCGTTCAGTGGCGTCACCCCGGCGGATGCCGGGGTCCAGGAACTGCGGCAAGCGTCGCAAGCTCGGTATGACGACGGCGAGAACCCTGGATTCCGGCCTGCGCCGGAATGACGGGCCGATCCGACCTGCGCGGGAATGACGGGCCCATCTGGCCTCCGCCGGAACGACGGCTCGCACGCATGCGCCTCCGCCGCCATCCGATCGCGCATCGGCACGCGCGGAAGCGTATAGTGCCTGTCGCGGCGCTCCGGTTGCAGCGGACGCGGCGCGCGAGGAGATGCCCTTGAGCTATTACATGCGATTCTTCGTCGAGGCCGAGGAAGGGCCGTCCGAGGAGGATCTGGCGGCGCTGTTCGATGAGGCCGGCAACGGCTTCCGCTTCGCCGACGGCGTGCTCTACCGCGACGACGAGGACTTCGCCGTGATCGAGGTGAACCGTCGCGGCGAGGAGCTGTTCGACGAGGAGATCGAGGAGTTCCGCGCTTTTCTCGCGGAACTCGAGGACAGCCCCGGCAAGGAGCGCGTGCTGCGCTGCCTCGACGTCGCCGGCGCCATCGTCGCGGTGCAGGTGCTGTTCGGCGGCCGCGACGCCGACGAAACCCTGGAGGCGCTGGATCCGCTGTGGGACGCGCTGTTCGAGGATTACGGCGGGCTGCTGCAGGCGGACGAGGAAGGGTTCTACGACGCCGACGACCAGGTGCTGGAGCTGGAGTGACGGCGGGTGCGCGGTCGCGTGACGGTGACCGAGATGCGCGAGGCGGATCGGCCCGCGCTGCGGCGGCTCTACCTGGAGGCGCGCCGCGCGTCCGCGCTCTGGGAGGCGTCCGCGGCGCTCGCGCTGGAGGACTTCGATGCCGCCGTCGCCGGCGAGCTGGTCCTCGCCGCCCGCCGCGACGGCCGGATCGCGGGTTTCGTCTCGGCCTGGCTGCCGGACAACTTCATCCACCTGCTGTTCGTGGCGCCGACGGCGCTGCGCAGCGGCGTCGGCGGCGCGCTGCTCGCCGCGTGTCTCGAACGCATCGGCCGGCCGGCGACGCTCAAGTGCCTGCAGGCGAACGCCGACGCGCTGGCGTTCTACCGCCGCCACGGCTGGGAGATCGTGGCGCCGGGCCGCGCCGAGGACGGCGCCTACTACCTCATGAAGCTGGAGCGCTGATGCCGGCGCGGCGCACGGAGGCGGACGCGTGACGCTGTGGCAGGCGCTCGGCGTCGTCGTCGGCGTGTACGCCATCTACGCGGCCATCCAGGGCAAGGTGTTCGCCAAGCAGGGGCCCTGGGGCCGGTATATCGAGCGCGCCGAATCGCCCGGCTACTTCTGGGCCGTGATCGCGGTCTACGCTGGCCTGAGCGTCGCGCTCTTCACCGTGTTCTGACGCGCGCGGACCGGCGCGCGATCGACGCGGGCCGCGGCACGCCCCTTCACCGCGCGCTAGACTTGGGCCCCATGCCCGCTCCCGCCCCTTCGCCCGAAACCCGCGGCCTGCTGCTCGGCCTGCTCGGCGTCGCGGCGTTCAGCCTGACGCTGCCGGCAACGCGCGCCGCCGTGGCGGCGCTCGATCCCGTGTTCGTCGGCACCGGCCGCGCGGTGATCGCCGCGGCCCTGGGGGCGGCGTTCCTCGCCGCCGGACGCCACCGGCTGCCGACGCGCGCGGAGCTCAAGTCGCTCGTCGTGGTGGCGGCCGGCGTGGTGGTGGGCTTCCCGGTCTTCACCGCGCTGGCGATGCGCTGGGTGGACGCCTCGCACGGCGGCGTCATGCTGGGCGTGCTGCCGCTCGGCACGGCGGTGGCCGGCGTCGTCTTCTCGCACGAGCGGCCGTCGCCCGCGTTCTGGGCCGCGGCGCTCGCCGGCAGCGCGCTCGTGATCGGCTTCTCGCTCGCCAAGGGCGCCGGCTCGATGCACTGGGCGGACCTGGCGCTGCTCGCGGCGGTGGCGAGCGCCTCGATCGGTTACGCCGAGGGCGCGCGGCTCGCGAAATCGCTCGGCAGCCTGCAGGTGATCTCGTGGGCCCTGGTGATCTCGGCGCCGCTGCTGGCGGTGCCCGCGCTCGCCTTCGCGCCCTCGACGCTGGCGCTGCCGCCGGCGGCGTGGGCCGGCTTCGCCTACGTGAGCCTGGTCAGCCAGTACCTCGGCTTCCTGCCGTGGTACCGCGGCCTCGCGCTCGGCGGCATCGCCCGGGTTGGCCAGACCCAACTGCTGCAGCCGTTCTTCACCATCGCCGCCGCGGCGGCGCTGCTGGGCGAGCCGATCGCCCTCACCACGACCGCGTTCGCGCGGCTGGTGTTCGCCGTCGTCGCCCGCGGCCGGCGCGCGCGTGTCGAGCGCCCGGCCGCCGCCTGATGCGGCGAAGCGGGCATCGTCCGCGCGGCGGCGCCGGCGTATGATGGTCTTCTTTCCAGCCGGACCGAACGGAGGCCCGCCATGACGCTCTGTCCCGTCGCCATCGCCGTCGGATGCAGGAAGTGCCCCGTCTTCAGCGTGTGTCCCGCCAAGGGGATCATCGGCGACTACAAGCCCGGCAAGCCCGACGCGGAGACGAAAGGCGCATCCGCGCCGAAGCCGAAGCGCTAGGCCGGCGCCGAAGCCGGCGGTGCGCTTCGACGTCTACGGCCGCTTCCGCGTCGACATCGAGCGCCGCGACGGCGCCTGGGTCGTCTACCGTGTCGGCGCCGGCACGCGGGCGCCGATGCCGGATCTCGTCGTTCCGGCCGACGTCGCCGCGGACAAGCTGGAAGACTATCTGAACGACCTCCTGCACGAGCTGGCGACGCCGGGTCGCGAGATCCGGCGCGTCGGCTGAGGCACCGCCGCGCGCTACAATCGGGCCTCGCGATCTCTCCCGAGGCTTCGTCGATGAGTGCTCCCGAACCGAAGAATCTCGCGTCGCTGCGCGGTCGCGTGGCGGACGCCGAGTGGCGCGCCCGCGTCGATCTCGCGGCGGTGTATCGCCTCGTCGCGCTGAACGGCTGGGACGACCTCATCTATACGCACATTTCGGCGCGCGTGCCCGGCGAGGAGCACGGCTACCTGATCAACCCCTGGGGCGTGATGTTCAGCGAGATCACGGCATCCAGCTTGGTGAAGGTGGACATCGACGGCGTGCCGCAGACGGAGACGCCGTACCAGGTGAACCGCAACGGCTTCGTGCTGCACGCGACGATCCACCGCGCTCGGCCCGATGCCGGCTGCGTGATGCACACGCACACGGACTTCGGCATCGCCGTGGCGGCGCAGAAGCACGGGCTGCTGCCGCTCTCGCAGCACTCGCTGTTCCCGCTGGCCTCGCTCGCCTACCACGACTACCGCGGGCTCGTCATCGGCGAGGACGAGCAGCGCCAGCTCGTCGCCGAGCTGGGCCGCAGGAACAACCTGATCCTGCGCAATCACGGCCTGCTGACGGTGGGGGCGACGCCCGCCGACGCCTACCTGCTGATGCACGACCTCGAGCGCGCGTGCCGCATCCAGGTCCTCGCGCAGGCGGGCGGCGCCGAGCTCAACCGCGTCGCGCCCGAGGTCCAGGAGGCGATCGCGCGCGACACCGGCGACGCCAACGCCTCGCCCGACACGCCGCTGGTGTGGGCGGGCCTGCTGCGGCGGCTCGACCGGGTCGACCCTTCGTACCGCGATTGACGGCGGCGCACCGTCCCCTCGCGGCGTGCCGCGCGCCGGGCGGACCGACCCCGGTCACCCCGGCGAACGCGGGGGTCCAGGCAGCGACGCTCGTTTCGCCGGGTCGCAACGACGGGGCCGAGAACCCCTGGATTCCGGCCTCCGCCGGAATGACGGCTACAGTGCGCGCCGCGTCCGCCGGAATGACGGCGCGCATGCACGCGGCCCGCGCCGCAATGACCATTCCCGTCGATACCGCCCCCGCCGGAAGGACGAAATCGCGCTCACCCCGACTGAGCCTGCCCCGTTCCGCGATACGGGGGCCGGGGTCCAGCGCTCTTGGGGCGTCATCCCGGCGCAGGCCGGGATCCAGGGTTCAGCTTTTTCCGCCCTCTTCCTCGCCGGGAGAGGGAAGGGGGACAGGGTGAAAACGCCCGCTCAGCGCTCCGACCAGAATGTGCCGCCGGTCGCCCACTCCTCGCGCTTGACTTCGCGCAGGACGATGTCGACGGCGTCGGGATCGCACTTCAGCGCGCGCACGGTCTCGCGGGTGATCGATTCCACCAGGTCCTTTTTCTGCGCCTGGCTGCGCCCCTCGAACAGCTCGATACGGATGAACGGCATGTTATCCTCGTCAAAAAAGCGGATCGCGGACATCGCGACCGACCATTGTAACGGCGCAGACCGTACCACAAGAATGGCCATGCCCGGGGCATGGCGGGGCCGGCTCCCGGCCCGACTGGCACGCCACGCGATGATTGTCTTGGGGGGCGGTTTCGCCCGTGGTGAGCAACGGCAGGACCGAAGGAGGGGATCGTGAAGAAGAACGTCGGGGGAGTCGACCGCGTCGCCCGCATCGGCGCGGGCGTGGTGCTTTTTGCCTTGGCTTTTTTCCTGTTGCCGGCGGGCCTCAGTACCGCGGCCTATCTCGTCGGGCTCATCGCCCTCGTCACGGGGCTCGCGGCGTACTGCCCGATCCGCGACGTGCTGCGCACCAGCACGGCGGAAGGCGCCGGCGAAACAGCGCCCTGACGCGGCGTAGCCGATCGCCGCTGTCCGCCGGGCACGGCGGCCTCGCCCGGATCGGCGCCGGGCTCAGCGCGGCGCTTCCCAGTAGACGCGGTGGTACGCGAGGCTCGCCTCGCGGTCGATGACGGCTTCCAGCAGACGCGTGCCGCGCGCCGGGAGGAGCTCGTCGAGCGCGCGGTTCAGCTCGGCGCCGGTGGCGGCGCGCCGATGCTCGACGCCGAACAGCCGCGCCGCCTGCCCGATGTCGAGGTCGACCGGCGTCAGCCAGCCGCGCTCGAACTCGGGCAGCGCCGCCTGCGGCAGGTAGCCGAAGATGCCGCCGCCGCCGTTGTTGAGCACGACGAGCAGCGCGTCGGCGTCGCGCGCGGCGTGCAGGCCGTTGAGGTCGTGGAACAGCGCGAGGTCGCCGAGCAGGGCGGCGAACGGGCGCTCCGCCGCGGCGGCGATGCCGAGCGCCGTCGAGACGTTGCCGTCGATGCCGCTGGCGCCGCGGCTGCCGAGCAGCTCGATCGCCTGATTGCCGCTGCCCGAGAAGCTGTCGAGGTCGCGGATCACCATCGAGTTGCCGGCGTAGAGGCGCGCGCCGCCGGGCAGCCGCTCGATGAGCGCCCCGATCACCTGTGCCTCGAACAGCGGCTC
>CAZGTK010000102.1:0-7783 GCA_964528415.1 uncultured Burkholderiales bacterium
CGAATTCACGCCGCACGTCGACACCGGCGACTTTATCGTCGTCATCAATGCGGACAAGATCCGGGTGACCGGCAACAAGACGGACGCGAAGGTTTACCATCGTCACAGCGGATACCCGGGCGGCATTTACAGCACCACCTTTCGCAAGATGCAGAGCCGGTTCCCGGAGCGCGTGGTGGAGAAGGCAGTCAAGGGAATGTTGCCGAAGGGGCCGCTGGGAAGCGCGATGTTCCGCAAGCTGAAGGTGTACGCGGGCACCAGTCATCCCCACGGTTCGCAGCAACCCAAACAACTCGAAATCTGAGGACGGCGAGTATGCTCGGAAAGTATTACTACGGAACCGGCCGGCGCAAGAGCGCCGTGGCGCGGGTCTTCATCAAGCCCGGCTCAGGGCAGATCACCGTCAACGACAAGCCGGTCGACGTCTTCTTTTCGCGCGAGACCGGGCGCATGATCGTGCGCCAGCCCCTGGTCCTTACTGAAAGCGAAGGCCGCTTCGATATCACCGTGAACGTCCAGGGTGGCGGCGAGTCCGGCCAGGCCGGGGCGGTTCGCCACGGCATCAGCCGCGCGCTCATCGACTATGACGAGAACCTCAAGGTCACGCTGCGCAAGGCGGGGCTGGTGACCCGCGATGCGCGCGAGGTGGAGCGCAAGAAAGTGGGTCTGCACAAGGCGCGGCGGCGCAAGCAGTTCTCGAAGCGCTGATTTTGCGCTGCAAAAAGAAAAGCCGCCCGCGGGCGGCTTTTTTGTTGCCCACTGGAAAAGTCGCTGTTTATCATCGAACCTCCCCGCGGCTTGCGCGCCGCGCAAAGGCAAGGAAATGGTCAAGGTTGGTATCGTTGGCGGGACCGGCTACACCGGCGTCGAACTGCTGCGGATTCTGGCGGTTCATCCGGAGGCGGAGTTGCGCGTCATCACCTCGCGCAAGGAATCAGGGATGGGTGTGGCCGAGATGTTCCCCTCGCTGCGCGGTCGCGTTGACCTCGCCTTCACCACGCCGGACGACGGCGGCCTGACCGAGTGTGACGTCGTTTTCTTCGCGACGCCGAACGGCGTCGCCATGCACCAGGCGCCGGCGCTCCTGGCAGCCGGGGCGAGGGTCGTCGACCTTGCCGCCGACTACCGGATCCGCGACGTGGCCACCTGGGAGAAATGGTACGGGATGGAGCACGCCAGCCCGGAACTCGTCGAGGAGGCAGTGTACGGATTGCCGGAGGTCCATCGCGATCGAATACGCGGTGCGCGTCTGGTCGCGAATCCCGGCTGCTACCCGACCGCGGTGCAACTGGGCCTCCTGCCGCTGGTGGAGAATGGCGTGGTGGACCTCGAGCACCTCATTGCCGACGCGAAGTCGGGCGTCAGCGGCGCTGGTCGCAAGGCGGAGGCGCACCTGCTGTTCGCGGAGGCCGCCGACAACTTCAAGGCCTACGGCGTGTCCGGCCATCGTCATCTGCCGGAGATTGCACAGGGGCTGACCGCCGCCGCAGGCAGGGCCGTGGGCCTGACCTTCGTGCCTCACCTGACACCTCTGATTCGCGGGATCCACGCGACGCTCTACGGGCGATTGACGACGAAGGTCGACCTGCAGGACTTGTACGCGCGGCGTTATGCCTCGGAGCCTTTCGTCGACGTGCTGCCGTTCGGGTCGCACCCCGACACGCGTAGCGTGCGCGGCGCCAACGTTTGCCGAATTGCGCTGCATCGCCCGGGCGACGGCGATACGGCGGTGGTGCTTTCCGTCATCGACAACCTGGTCAAAGGCGCCGCCGGCCAGGCGGTCCAGAATATGAACCTGATGTTCGGGCTGCCCGAGGACACGGGTCTCGGGCAGGTGCCGCTCTCGCCCTGATGAAGCGCGTCCTTCGCCGGCCTCTGGGAATGACCGCGTCGCAGGTTGCGGTGCGGCGCAAGATTCCTTGGTACGTCTGGCTGCTCGGGTCGGTCGCGGTGGTCACCGGCCTGGCGGGCTACAGCTGGTGGGTGTTCGATAGCGGGATGCGTGCGGCGGGCGCCGACATCGCCTCCATGCGCGCGGAACTCTCGACCCTGCGAGCGCGGACCGCCGAGCTGACCAAGTCGAACGAGGAGCTGACGGCCCGGACTGCGCGCGCCGAGAGTCAGCACCAGGTGGAGAAGGCCGCGCACGACGATCTCGCCAGGCAGGTAAAGACGCTGATGGAAGAGAACGCACGGCTGAAGGAAGACCTTGCGTTCTTCCACGCGGTGACCTCAGGCGACGGCAAGCAGGAACGGCTGAGCGTTCATCGGCTGCAGTTGCGGCGCGATCAGGTGCTGGGCGAGTACCGGTACAGCATGCTCCTGGTGCAGGCGGGTCGCGATGCGACACCTTTCCAAGGCCGGCTTCAACTGGCGGTCCGGCTGCGGCAGAATGGCAAGGAGTCCGTGATGACGGTGCCCGCCGCGGCGGCACCGGCGGAACCCTTCAAAGTCAGTTTTCGTTTCTATCAGCGGGTCGAGGGGACCTTCAAGGCGCCCGTTTCGGCCACGGTCGAGAGCTTGCAGGTGCGGATCTTCCGCGACGGCGCTCGCGAGCCGGTCGTGACCGAGGTGACCCAGCTATCCTGATGCCAGAGGAGGTGCGCTCATGGTGTTTCGCAAGAAATCCAGCAAGCCACAAGCCAGAATCGACTGCCTGATCGGCGCGGGGACCCGCATCGACGGCGACATCACCTTCGCCGGCGGCCTTCGCGTCGACGGGCATGTGTCCGGGAGCATCATCGGCACCGGTGACGGTCCAACCACGCTGACCTTGAGCGAGCACGCGAAGGTCGAGGGTGAAATCCGGGTCTCCCACGCGGTTATCAACGGTACCGTCGCGGGTCCCATCCACGCCACCGAGTATCTGGAACTGCAGGAGAAGGCGCGGGTCTCAGGCGATGTCCATTACGTGTCCGTGGAAATTCACCTTGGCGCGGTTGTCGACGGCCAGTTGGTGCACGGAAAGGAAGGCTCCCAGGGAAAGGTCGTGGCGCTTAAGCCTGCCGCGGGCGATTGACCCGAGGGGATGTCGTCCCCATAATTGACCAAAGAGTTCTCGCTTCAGGAGTTGCCCAATGAACGCAGTGACGGAAGGCCCGCTCGTTTTCACCGACAGCGCGGCGAGCAAGGTCAAGCAGCTGATCGATGAGGAAGGCAATCCGGGCCTCAAGCTTCGGGTGTTCGTCAGCGGCGGCGGCTGCTCGGGTTTCCAGTACGGGTTTACGTTCGACGAGTCGGTTGGCGAAGACGATACCATCATGGAGAAGAACGGCGTGACGCTGCTGATCGATCCCATGAGCTTCCAGTACCTGGTCGGCGCCGAGATCGACTACCAGGAGAATCTGGAAGGCGCGCAGTTCGTGATCAAGAACCCGAACGCGACCAGCACCTGCGGCTGCGGCTCGTCGTTCTCGGTCTGATACCGGGTTCTGGTCCGTACCAGCGCGGGGAGGCACTTGCCTCCCCGTTCGCTTTTCTACGCCGGGTAGATTGCGCCCAGCACGCGCTCGCCGCGCGCACCGGTTACGGCTGGAAGGTTGCCTGGCAAATGATTCAGGCAGCGGTGCGCGAGCCAGGCGAACGCCGCCGCTTCCACGTGCTCCGCTGCCACACCGACGTCATCGGTCAGGCCGACCTCGCGGCCGCCCACCTTCGCCGCAAGTTCGCGCCGCAAAGCGCCATTGCGCGCGCCGCCGCCGCACAGAAGGATGCGCTTTGCGTCCGGGGCGGCGCTCTCAATCGCATCCGCGATCGTGCCGACGGTAAGCTCAAGCAGCGTCGCTTGCACGTCCGCCGGTTTCTCGCTTCCCGTCAGCGCGCGGTCGAGCCAAGTGGCGTTGAAATCCTCGCGGCCCGTGCTCTTGGGCGCCGGGCGGGCGAAGTACGCGTCCGCCCGCAGCCGGCTCAGCAGTGACGGTATGACTGACCCCGAGGCAGCCCACGCGCCATTCGCGTCGAAGGCTTGCCCCTGGTGGCGCTGACACCAGGCGTCGAGCAGTCCATTGCCCGGCCCGCTGTCGAATCCCGTCGCGCGGCCGTCGGCGTGCAACACGGTCAGATTCGCGATGCCGCCGATGTTGATGACGCAGCGCGTTTCGCCGGGTCCGGTGAACGCGGCCCGGTGATACGCCGCCGCCAGCGGCGCTCCCTCGCCGCCGGCGGCGATATCGCGGCTGCGGAAGTCGCAGACGACCGACACACCCGCCGCCTCGACCAGGCGCGCAGGGTTGAGGAGCTGCAGGGTGTAGCCGCTGCGAGGTTGGTGGCGAACCGTTTGGCCGTGGCAGCCAATGGCGCGAATCTGGTTCGCACTCAGCCCCGATCGCCCCAGAAGAGCGGAAACGCATTCCGCGTAAAGGTCGGTTACCGCAACGGCGGCGGTTGCGCTGCGCGCGAGGTCGTTCGTGCCTGGATGATTCAGATCCGCGAGCTGGCGGCGCAGCGGCTCGGGGTAGGGTACGTGGGCGTGCGCGAGGATGCGGCCGGCCTCGGGCGGAAACTCGGCGAGAACGCCGTCGACCCCGTCGAGGCTGGTGCCTGACATCAGGCCGCCGACGACGTCCATCTTGATTGGCCGAGGGGCGGTGCGCGCGACCCGGTCGTAGGAATCGGCTCGACGCTAGTTCGCGGCAGCGAGCGTGAGGGTACGGAGCATTTCGATCCGCGCCGACATCTCGGAAGCGTGCGCCATGAACGCCGGCCGGTGTTGCCCGGCGATAGGCGGCGCCTCGGGCATCACCACGCGCAGCGGATCGCGCTGTTCGCCGTTGATGCGGAACTCGTAGTGCAGGTGGGGGCCGGTGGCGAGGCCGGTTGCGCCGACGAAGCCGATGGTCTGCCCCTGGTCGACCTGCGCGCCCACGCGGATGCCCTTGGCGAAGCCGGACAGGTGCGCATAAGCCGTGCTGTACGAGCCGTGATGTCGAATGATCACCAGATTTCCGTAGGCGCCCTGCCTGCCGGCGAACGCGATCCGTCCGGCGCCCGTAGCCCGCACTTTCGTGCCCGTGGGGGCTGCGTAGTCGACGCCGCGGTGGGCCCGCCAGGTTTTCAGGACCGGGTGAAAGCGCGCGTTGGTGAAGCCCGAGCTGATGCGGGAGAACTCCAACGGCGAGCGCAGGAACGCTTTCTTCATGCTCTTGCCATCCGGGGAGTAATAGCCGCCGCTGCCGTCGGGAGCCTTGAAGTAAACGGCGCGGTGCGTCTTGCCCTCGTTGACGAATTCCACCGCCAGTACGCGCCCGGATTCGACGGCAATACCATCGTGGTGCGACATCTCGTAAATCACGAGAAAGCGGTCGCCCCGCCGAATGTCGCGGTGAAAATCGATATCGGAGCCGAAGATTTCCGCGATCTGGATCGCGATCGCGTCGGGAATTCCGGCGGCATCGGTCGCCCCGAAAAGGCTGTTTTCGATGACACCGGCCTTGAGTTCGACGCGCTGCTCGAGAAGGGGCGCGGCGTCGCGGGCAAGGAAACCGGTCTCGGTGCGGTCGACGGCAAGTTCCTTGTCCGTGCCATTCAGGTACCGGAATGCCACCAGGTCGCCGTCCTCCGTTACGCTGGCGCGAACGGTTCGGCCGGGAATGAGGCGCCGCAGCGCCGAGTTGCCGTGGGCGCTCTGGATCAGCCCTTGCGCGTCCCGACTCTTGACGCCCATCCGGGCAAGAAGGGCGCCGATCGTGTCGCCGCGGCGAATCGTCTCCTCGCGCCAGAGCGCCTGGGGTTCCTGGAAGGGGCCGCTTTCCGCCGTCACGCGAAGCGCCACTTCTTCCACGACCTGCTTCTGAACGACGGTGTCGGTGGCCGTGTTGGGAGCGATACCGAAGGCCGCCACCATGCCGAACAGTGGCAGGCTCGACAGCGCCACCAGCCATTTCACGCGGCGACCCCGCGGCCGTTGAAGGTTTTCGGTTAAAATCCGGGCCTTATAATCTTCCATGCTTCCCCCGCAGGACGCTGCCGGCAGAATTTTTACAAAGCGAGAACTGTACCATGCGCTTCTTGGCCTCTGGCTGTCGACGCCTTGAGGCTTCGCCACCAAAGGCGGCAAATTCTCATGTTATCCGTAGATTCTAAGGCGAAATCTCGATAAATCAAGTTATTTAATTGTTTTTTATAAGAAATGAATCAGGATTTTTCGCCCGATGTTCTACAGGCCCTCGCGATCGCGAAGCGTGGCTGCCATGAATTGATTTCGGAGGAGGAACTCGGGCGCAAGCTGGCACACGGCGGGTCCCTTCGCGTGAAGGCAGGTTTCGATCCAACCGCGCCGGACCTTCACATTGGTCACACGGTTCTGCTGAACAAGCTGCGGCAGTTGCAGGAGATCGGCCACACGGCACTGTTCCTTATCGGTGACTTCACCGGCCTGATCGGCGACCCCACCGGCAAAAACGCGACGCGACCGCCGCTGTCGCGGGAGGAGGTGGCGAAGAACGCGCTCACCTATCAGGAGCAAGTGTTCAAGATCCTCAATCCGTCCCGGACCGAGGTGGTCTTCAATTCGACGTGGATGGACCGGCTTTCGGCGGCGGACATGATCCGGCTCGCCGCTACCCACACTGTCGCCCGCATGCTGGAGCGAGACGACTTCCACAAGCGCTACAAGGGCAATCAGCCCATCGCCATCCACGAATTCCTGTATCCCCTGGTGCAGGGCTTTGACTCCGTGGAACTGAAGGCCGATCTGGAACTCGGCGGCACCGACCAGAAATTCAACCTGCTCATGGGTCGCGAGTTGCAGAAACACTTTGGCCAGCCGCCCCAGTGCGTCCTGACGATGCCTCTGCTGGAGGGGCTGGATGGCGTCAACAAGATGTCGAAGTCGCTCGGGAACTACGTCGGCATCAACGAGCCGCCGGGCGAGATATTCGGCAAGCTGATGTCGATTTCCGACGAGCTGATGTGGCGCTACATCGAGTTGCTGTCGTTCCGGTCGCTGGCGGAAATCGCGCGTTGGAAAGAGGAAGTCAGTTGCGGCCGCAACCCGCGCGACGTCAAGGTCGAGTTTGCGCGGGAGATCGTCGGCCGCTTCCACGGCGCCGGGGCGGCGGACCAGGCTCGCGCCGACTTCGAGGCCCGCTTCCGGCAGGGGGAGGTGCCGGCGGACATGCCCGAGCTGACGCTCGCGGCCGGAGACCAGGGCTTGGGCGTGGCGGCATTGCTCAAGGGCGCCGGTCTTACGGCCAGCACGTCGGAAGCGCTGCGCATGATCGAACAGGGCGGTGTCAGGCTGAACGGCGAGCGGGTAACCGACAAGGCGTTGCATCTGCAGCGCGGCGAAACGGTCGTCGCGCAGGTCGGCAAGCGCAAGTTTGCGCGCGTGACGCTGATTTAGCCTGCGGTTTCAGCCGGCGTTGAACCGGCAAGGGGAAAGCCCGCCGCAGGGTATCGCCGCCCCTTTGCAAGATCCCGAAAAAGCTGCGGATCTTTTCCTTGACCCTCGATTCTTAATCTGTATAATGCCGCGCTTCGTTGCGAAAGCGACATCGTTCTTTAACAACCTACAGCCGATAGGTGTGGGTGTCTTGGGGTTGAGGTGTTTGGGTTGCGCGAGGGCCTTTAGGGGTCCTGGTTTCCAAGCATAGGCAACACGGGGCATCCGCACTGACGAATGAACACGTGGGCGTTGCGCTGAGAGGCGTGATGGTCCACGCCCTGTTTATTTGAGTGAATGGAAGCCTTGGCAGCTGGGGAGCGATTCCCGGTTGCGCGATCAAATTCAACTGAAGAGTTTGATCCTGGCTCAGATTGAACGCTGGCGGCATGCTTTACACAT
>CAZGTK010000103.1:0-7717 GCA_964528415.1 uncultured Burkholderiales bacterium
ACTGCCTGATCGGCGCCAACGCGCTCATTCCGGAGGGCAAGGAGATCCCGGACGGGTCACTCGTGGTGGGCTCGCCCGGCAAGGTCGTGCGCAAACTCACCGACGAGGAGATCGCGCGCGTCAACTGGATCGCCGACCACTACGTGGAAAACTTCCAGCGCTACAAGGCGGCGCTGCGCGCGGACCCGCGCTAGCGCGCTCCCGGCGCGGACCGGAGGCCATCCCGTGATCCGATCCCGGCTGCTGCTTGCCGCCGGCGCCGCGGCCGCCCTTACCGGCGTCGCCATCGCGCTGTACGCCACCCATGCCTGGGGCATGCGGCCCTGCCCCCTCTGCATCCTGCAGCGCATGCTGTTCGTCGGCTTCGCGCTTGTCGCGATCGCAGGCGCGATATGGCCGCGGCCCGCCGTTGGCGCGGTCGCCGGGGCGACAGCGCTCGCCGGCGCCGGCGTCGCCAGCTGGCACCTCTATATCGAGGCCAATCCGCTCAAGGCGACCTGCGGCCTCGTCGGCGAGGAACCGTGGTGGGAAACGTTCGCCTACTGGGCCGGCGAGCAGATTCCCTTCCTGTTCAACCCGACCGGCGACTGCGCCGCCGGCTACAAGCTGCTGGGCGTGAGCTTCGCCGCGTGGAGCCTCGCCCTTTTCCTCGCGCTGCTGCTGCTTAGCGCCGCGGCGCTGGCCCGCCCCCGTGGCCCGCGGCGCTGAGATCCCGGCTTCGTCCCGGCGACGCGCACAGCCGGCACGAATCCGGGAACGGATCCTGCGTTGAAAGTCAGCGGGGGCGCCGGCGCCGGTCGAAGGTTCTTTGAGCTAGGGCGCAATCGAATCCGGCGCGCGCCACCCACCACCCGCAGAAACGCGTTTTCCCTCCATGCCTTGCACGCGGCCACCGGGCAAGCGGCAACCGCCATTTCTAACACTTTGTAAGATTTTTCATTTCCCCACGCCCGCTTTGCATTGATTCACAAAAGCGGGAGGTTTGGGGCCCTAGCGCAGGCTCCCGACGGCGTCTCCCCGCCGTTTATGACGTTCACGTAACCACCGGTCGGTCGCAGGTTTCCCCTTCTCGCACCGGATGCTGAACTCGGATCGCCATGTCGAGAACAGGGCAGGTTCGTCAAAGCACGGACACTTGGACAAGCGGCAACGCGGTTTCCGCGTAAGCCGCAACGATCTTGGGGGCCTGCGGTGATGGTTGGGCATCGCGTAGGCTGGTTGGACCCGCTCATCATCACGCTGTAGACCGCTGGGATCGGGAGATCCCTCGCGTCACCTCGCAGGCCCGTTGCCGCGCACGCGTTGCGCGGCAGACCGTCCGGGCCGCCGCGCTCGCCTTTCTCGATCCGAACGTTGCACGGGAGGAAGGAAGCGCCATGAAACCGACTCGCCGATCGCCGCCAGCAGCCGTCCGAGCGTCGCCGACGCGCCGACGCGCCCGCGGCTTCACGCTCATCGAGAACCTGATGGCCCTGCTGCTGTTCTCCGTCGGCATCCTCGGCTTCATGGGGCTGCAGGCGGCGATGATGAAAAACAACATCGACGCCAAATACCGCGTCGACGCGGCCTACCTCGCCAACGACGTGATCAGCCGGATGTGGACCGACCGCGCCAACTTCGCGAGCTACGTGACGACGCCGGGGACGTCCAACCCGACGACGGCCGCCTGGACCACGCAGATCGGCACCATGCTGCCGGCGGGTACCGGTCGCATTGCCATTGCCGCCGAGCCCAACGACGTGACCGAGGTCACGATCACCGTCACCTGGCAGCCGCCGGGCGCGCCGGCCCCCAACCGGTTCGTGACCATTTCGCGCATCGCGCCGCCGGAGACGTTATGAGAGCCGCCGCTCCCTCCCTGCGCCGCAGCCGCGGCATCAGCCTGATCGAGATCCTGGTCGGGCTCGGCCTCGGCCTGCTCGTGGTGATGGCCATTACCAACGGCTTCGCGGCGTTCGAGGGCTACAAGCGCACGACGACGCGCAGCTCGGACGCGCAGATGAACGGCGCCCTTGCGCTGACGCTGCTCGAAAGCGACCTGCGGCTGGCGGCCTACGGAGTCGCCGACCTGGCGGCTTTCGGCTGCCAGGTGCGCAGCTACAACAAGTACCGCAATCCGCCCGATCTCAACTTCCTGATCGCGCCCGTCATCATCACCCAGGGCGCATCCGGCGCGCCCGACACGGTGACGGTCGTGTTCGGCGACTCCGACGGCCTCACCATGCCGGTGCCGTTCCAGCAGCAGTCCGGCGCGTCGGCCAACTACAAGGTCGACAACCGCGCCGGATTCCGCGTCGGCGACCTCGTCATGGCGGTGGAAGCCGGCAAGGACTGCACGATCGCGGAGGTCACCGATCTTCCCGGGACGCCCGGCCAGACCGACGTCGTCGTCCACAACGCCGGCATGTATCGGAACGAACTGGGCGACATGGTGGAGTCGACCTGGAACAAGCCGAGCGGCCTCGGCGTGACCTACGCCAAGGGCGTGCTCTACACCCTCGGGCAGGCGCCCAACAGCAACGAGTACCGCGTCGAGACGGGCAATCTGGTGCTGCGGGAGTGGCTCGGCTCGACCGGGAGCACGCCGCTGCCGATCGTGGCCGACGTCGTCGACCTGCAGGCCCAGTACGGCAAGGACACCAACAACGACGGCGTCGTCGACACCTTCGACGAGGTCACGCCGACGACGCCGGCGGGCTGGGCCCAGGTGCTCGCAGTGCGGATCGCGGTGGTGGCGCGCAGCACCCAGTACGAGAAGGACGAGGTCTCGCCGGCCGCCCTGCAGCTCTGGCCCGGCGGCCCGAATTTCAGTCCCGACGCCGACGCGCGGCACTACCGCTACCGCATCTACAGCACGGTGATTCCGCTGCGCAACATGATCTGGAGACCGACATGAGCCCTCGCATCGCTCGCCCGCTCCGTTTCCCCGCGGGCCAGAGGGGCGTGACGATGTTCATCGCCCTCATCGTGCTGGTGATCATGTTCATGGCCACGCTGACGCTGGTCCGCTCCGTGGACACGGGCAATCTGATCGCCGGCAATCTGGCGTTCAAGGCGAACACGGTACAGGCCGCCGACCAGGGCGTGGAAGCGGCCGTCGCCTGGCTGCGCGCCAACAGCGGCGGCGCCGGCCTGCACGCGTCCAACCTCATCGAAGGCTACGTCGCCCATCGGGAAGACCCGACCCTGGCGCAGGACTGGGACCAGTTCTGGCTCGCGCTCGCCGCCGCCAACCAGGTCAAGACGCTGCCCGCGAGCAGCATCGACACCACGGTTTCCTACGTGATTCATCGCCTGTGCAGCGTCGACGGCGATCCGAACACCATCGGCAACCTGTGCGTGAACAACCTCGGCGGGACGTCGTCACCCGGCAGCGGCAAGGGCGCCGGCAAGATCCAGCTCGGCGGCTCGCCGCAATACTACTACCGCATCACGACCCGCGCCGTCGGGCCGCGGAACACCGTCAGCATGGTGCAGGTCGTGGTGCTGATCTGACGGACTCGGGCAAACCGGAGAAATCAAGATGAAACCCCTTTTTCGCCAGAAGTCCCGGTTCACGTGGCTGCGCCGCCTCGGGCTCGCGACGCTGGCGGGCGCCGCGGCGCTGTTCGTGCCGCTGAACGCGTTCGCGTCGACCGACCTCGCGACCTCGCCGCTGATCACCTCCGGCTCCGCCACCGTGCGCCCCAACGTGATGTTCGTGCTGGACGATTCCGGCAGCATGGGCTGGGCGTTCATGCCGGACTCGGTCAAGAGCCGCAACGGCAGCCGCTGCTACAAGAACCACCTCTACAACTTCGTCTACTACAACCCGGATTTCACCTACCAGCCGCCGGTCGACGAGGCCGGCCTGCCGTTCCCCAACGCCAATTTCTATGGCGCCCGGTACGACGGCTTCGACCCGGGTTCGTCGACCGCCAACCTGTCCACCAGCTTCCGCGCCTACGACGACGCCACCAGCGATGGCAACGGCAACGACACTGCGCAGGCGGCGTATTACTACAAGTACACCGGCAGCGGCGCGGCGACGCCGGGCACCTGCTATTCCGACAGCCGCTACACGAAGGTGACGGTGAGCAGCACGTCGGGGCCTGGCGGCACGGACGAGAGGCAGAACTTCGCCAACTGGTACAGCTATTACCGCACCCGCATCCTGATGATGAAGAGCGCAGCGGGCCGCGCGTTCAGCGCGCTCGACGACAAGTACCGGGTCGGCCTGACGACCATCAACAACAGCAACTACAGCAGCAACGGCGCCGAGTTCGTGTCGATCGGCGCCTTCGGCGCGAGCCAGAAGTCCGCGTTCTATTCCACGCTCTACGGCGTGTCGCCGTCGAGCCGCACGCCGCTGCGCACGGCGCTCGACCGCGTCGGCAAGATGTTCCAGGATCCGGCGTCGATCGCGGCCGCGGATCCGATCGAGTATTCATGCCAGCAGAACTTCACGATTCTTTCGACCGACGGCTTCTGGAACGACAGCTTCAGCGGGATCGGCAACCGGGACAACAACGCGACGAACTCGCCGCGCCCGATGTACGACGGCGGCTACTCGGGCAGCCGCGACACCCTCGCTGACATCGCAATGTATTACTACGTCACTGACCTGCGGCCCGCCGGCGCCACCGGCGCGCTGGGCACGGACGTCTCCGCCGACAACGTGCCGCCGAACGGCAAGGACACGGCGACCCACCAGCACATGACGACGTTCACGCTGGGCCTCGGCGCGGACGGCGTGCTGAAGTACCAGCCCGATTACGAGACCGCCGCCTCGGGCGATTTCCACAAGATCCGCACCGGCGCCGTGAGCGGCTGCAACGGCTGGACCCCGGACAACCGGTGCAACTGGCCGGTGCCGAGCGCCAACGACCCGCGCACCATCGACGACCTTTGGCACGCAGCGGTCAACGGCCGCGGCACGTACTTCAGCGCGCAGAACCCGGACTCGCTTGCCGCCGGCCTCGCCGGCGCCCTGGCCGGGGTCTCGGTGCGCACGGGAACGGCCGCGGCGGCGTCCACCAGCAACCCCAACGTCACCGCCGGCGACAACTACGTGTTCAGCTCGACCTTCCGCACCGTGAAGTGGGATTCCGAGCTGCTCGCCGAGCAGATCGACCTCACCACCGGCGCCATCGTCGGCGCGCCGGTCTGGTCGGCGCAGGCCCAGCTCGACGCCAAGATGGCGTCCAACCCTTCCTCGCGCCGCGTCTATCTGCTGGCGCCGGCGCTGACCGGCGGGCTGAAGGACTTCGCCTGGGGCAACCTGTCGGCCGCCCAGCAGGCATTCTTCGACGCCACCCGGCTCTCGCAGTACGGGTCGCTCACCTCCACCCAGCGGACGAACGCCACCGGCGCGAGCCTGATCAATTTCGTGCGCGGCGACGCCCAGTTCGAGGATCAGCCCGCCAACGCCAACCCGGACAAGCGCCTGTACCGGGACCGCGAGCACGTGCTCGGCGACATCGTCAGCTCCGATGCGGCCTACGTGAAAGTGCCGCCGTTCAACTACTCGGATCCGGGCTACGCCGCCTTCAAGACCGCCAAGACCAGCCGCCCCGCGGCGCTCTACGTCGGCGCCAATGACGGCATGCTGCACGCCTTCGACGCCGCCACCGGCGCGGAGCTGTGGGCGGTGGTGCCGACGCCGGTGCTGCCCAACCTGTACAAGCTCGCCGACAAGGACTACGCCGATCAGCATCAGTACTACGTCGACGGCTCGCCGGCGGTGGGCGACATCTGCGTCTCGAACTGCACCTTCCCGACGGCGCAGTGGCGCACCATCGTCGTCACCGGGCTCAACCTGGGCGGCCGCGGCTTCGTCGCGCTGGACGTCACCGACCCGGCGAATCCGGTCGGGCTGTGGGAATTCACCGTCGCCAACGACGCCGATGTCGGCTACAGCTACGGCAATCCGATCATCACCAAGCGCGCCGACGGCCGCTGGGTGGTGCTGGTCACGTCGGGCTACAACACCGTCTCGCCCGGCAGCGGCGAGGGTTTCCTGTTCGTGCTGGACGCGTTCACCGGCACCGTGCTCGACAAGATCGGCACCGGCGTCGGCACCGCGACCGCGCCGAGCGGGCTGGCCAAGATCAACGCCTGGGTCAACAACGCCAACTTCGACAACACCGCGCAGCGGGTCTACGGCGGCGATCTGGAGGGCAACCTCTGGCGCTTCGACATCAACGACAGCGTCGGCGCGCCCGGCAAGGAAGCCATGCAGCTGGCCCAGTTCGGCAGCGGCGCCAGCCGGCAGCCGGTCACCGCCCGTCCCGAGCTGGGCGAGGTCAAGGGCGTGGCCGTCGTCTATGTCGGCACCGGGCGTTATCTCGGCATCAGCGACCTGACCGACGCGTCGCGGCAGGCGCTCTACGCGATCCGCGACGACCTGAGCGCAGTCGGTCTCGGCGACGTGCGCAGCGGCGGCAGCCTCGTCCAACAGACGCTGACCGACGTCACAATCACCGGCGGCGAGCGCGTGCGCACCTCCAGCAGCAATGCGGTCGACTTCGCGACCCAGCCCGGCTGGTACATCGACTTTCCCGATCCGGGCGAGCGCTCCGTCACCGATCTGTCGCTGGACCTCGGCACGCTGAGCCTGACGACCAACGTGCCCACGGGCGACGCCTGCGCCGTCGGCGGCTACAGCTGGGTCTACTTCCTCGACTACCGCACCGGTCAGGCGGTGACCTCGGCGGCGAACCAGATCGCCGGACGCTTCCTCGGCAACACGCTGGCCACGCGTCCCGTGGTGGTGAAGCTGCCGAGCGGCAAGGTGGTGGCGCTGATCCGCTCCTCCGCCGGCACGACGCTGGTGCGGGAGGTGCCGATCGGCACCTCGGGACGGCCCACCAAGCGCGTTTCGTGGCGCGAGCTGCTGCGCTAGGACGCGCGGCCGCTACGCCACCCTGGCCCGGCCGCGTTCACTCCCCGCGGCCGGGTTCGCTTTTGCCCGACTTCTGGCTCAGGAAATAGGTGAGCGCCGCCACCACCAGCGCGATGCCGGCGCCGTAGCGCAGCAGGTCCCGCTCGCCGTCCCAGGTGACCACCTGGCCGAGGAACAGCACCGCCATCACGACGATGACGACGCCGGTGAGCTTGTTCTTGAGGTCGTCGAGGTCGCGAATCACGAGCCACTCGGGCAGCGCCAGCGTCGGGCTGATGAAGAGCTCGTAGAGGCCGAGCGCGATGATGTAGAACACGGTGGCGAGCAGGAACAGGTCCACCACCTCGATGAACGCCAGCGCCAGCGCCTTCGCGCCCTTGCTGCTGACCTTCGCCTCGCGCAGCGCGTCTACCACCAGCACCACGACTTCGATGCCGCCGTAGATCATCAGCGCGCTGGCGGCGACGAAGGAGCCGAAGACGGCGATCAGGACCAGATAGCGGGTGGCGGCGAACAGGCGGCCGTGCGGCGGCGTTTCCAACGATTGCCTCTCTTCCATGGCCCGGGGCGCGGAAGACGAGGACGCCCGTCAGCGCCCCGCGCCCGTCGCTCCGGCGCGGCTCAGGCGATGGTGACGTTGCGGCTCAGGTAGACGTCCTGGATCGCGTTCAGCAGCTCGATGCCGTCCTTGAAAGGCTTCTGGAACGCCTTGCGGCCGGAGATGAGGCCCATGCCGCCGGCGCGCTTGTTGATCACGGCCGTGCGCACCGCCTGCGCCAGGTCGCCCGCGCCCTTGGACTCTCCTCCGGAGTTGATGAGGCCAGCGCGTCCCAT
>CAZGTK010000104.1:0-7667 GCA_964528415.1 uncultured Burkholderiales bacterium
CCCTCCGACTTCAAGGCGTTCAAGTCCCAGCGCATGCGCTGGGCGTTCGGCGCGATGCAGATCCTGAAGGGCCGCTGGAGCTGGCTGACCGGGCGCGGCCCCCTCGACGCCGGCCAGCGCTTCCACTTCCTGACCGGCTGGTTCTCCTGGTTCGCCGACGCGCTGCACTTCGTCTTCACGATGGCCTCGCTGGTGTGGACCATCGGCATGCTGATGCTGCCCAAGTACTTCACGCTGCCGCTCGACCTGTTCCTGATCCCGGTGCTGGGCTTCTTCGTCGCCAAGGCGCTGTTCGGCCCCCTGCTCTACGTGAAGCGCGTCGAGTGCGAGCCGAAGGACGTGTTCGGCGCCTCGCTCGCCAGCATGGCGCTCTCCCACGCGATCGCGCGCGGCGTGTTCGAGGGCCTGTGGCGCAAGAAGGGCGTGTTCATCCGCACCGCCAAGACCGCCGGCCAGCGCGGGCGGCTCGCCGCGATGCTGACGGTGATCCGCGAGGAGACGCTGATGCTGGCGGCGCTGGTGCTGGGCGCAGGCCTCGTCACCGTGCTGCTGCAGGGCCAGCGCGAGGCGATGCTGTGGGCGTCGATCCTCGCCGCGCAGGCGCTGCCGTACCTCTCGACGCTCGCCAGCGCGGTCATCTCGGTGCGCGAGGGCGCGGCGCCGAAGAAGGCGGCGGCTCCGGCCGAGCAGGCGCCGGTCCTGCAGCCGCAGCTCGCGCCGGCGCTCGCCGCGGTCAGCGCCTAGTCACAACGCCAGCGAAACGAAAGGGCGCCTCCGGGCGCCCTTTCTATTTCCGAGGCGGCCCCCGGCGCTAGCGCCGCTGCGCGCCGGCCGGCAGCGCCCCCTCCCGCAGCAGCCTGAGGTTCGACGCCGCGCGCCAGTCCTGCGGCGCGACGACGAGCGCGCGAACGAACGCCGCCTCGGCGTCGTCCCGACGCCCCGCCTGCGCGTAAGCGTAGCCGAGGTTGTTGAGCGCGCGCGCGTTGCGCGGCGACTTGCGCGCGACGTCCTCCCAGAACGCGACCTCGTCGGCGTACACCGTGTTGCGGCCGGCGGTGGCGAGGACCAGCACCGCGAGCACGGCGGCAAGCGCGACGGCGGCGGCGCGCCGGTGCCGCAGCGTCGCGACCGTCCACGCGACGAGCCACGCCGGCCCGATCAGCGCGAGGTAGAGCTGGCGGTCGTTGACGAGGTCGAGGCGCGGCAGCAGCGAGTTGGTCGGCGCGAGCCAGAGGAAGAACCACAGCACGCCGAACGCGGCCGCGGGCCGCGTTCTCAGCAGCGCGAAGCCGCCGATCACGCCCGCCGCGACCGCCGCCAGCGACAACGCCGCCGTGATGCCGAAAACCGGCGCCGCCGCCAGCAGCGGATCGGCGTTGAGCCGGTCGATGCGCACCAGCTGCCCCGCCAGATAGACGACGGCCTGCGCCTGCAGCAGCAGGTTCTCGCCGATGCCGCGCGCGTCGAGGCTCGCTTCGAGCAGGCGGCGGTAGGTTTCCCCGGCGGCGGCGACCGCGAGCGCGCCGAGCAGCACCAACCCGTGGGGCGCGGCCGCGCGCAACGCCGAACCGGTGCCGCGCTCCCGGCGCGGATCGGTCGCCCACCAGAGGAGGAGCGCGAAGGGCAGCATGGCGACGTATTCCTTGCTTGCGAGCCCGGCGGCGAAGAGCAGCGGCGAGACGACCGCCGCGAGCCACGGCCGGCCTTCCTCCCGCCCCGTCACCCAGGCGAGCAGGCTCGCGAGCGCGAAGGTCGCCGCCAGCGCCGTCGAGCGCCCGGACAGGTAGGTGACCGCCTCGGTCTGGACGGGGTGGACGGCGAAGAGCAGCGCACCGGCAAGCGCCGCGAAACCCGCGGTCGCCGCCTGCGCGCCGTGGCGCAGCGCCAGCCGTCGCAGCAGCGCCAGCACCAGCAGCGCGTTGGCCGCGTGCAGCGCGACGTTGACGGCGTGAAAGCCCGCGACGCCGAGGCCGCTCGCGTGGTTGACCGCGTAGGTGAGCTTGAGCAGCGGGCGGATGCCCGGCATCGACTGCCACCACGCGGCGAGGCTCTGCACGCGCGCGTCGCCCACGATCACGTTCCAGTCGTCGAACTGGAACGCGCCGGCGAAGGCGTTGGCGTAGGCGAGGCCGACCGCCGCCAGCACGACGAGCGGCGCTGCCCGGCCGGCGGGCTCAGCGCCGCGCGCGGGCTTCATCGAACGCCGCCTCGACGACCGCGGCGGCCGACCACCAGCGGTCGGGCGAATCCAGGAAGACGGCCAGCACGCGAACGCCCTCGCGCTCGGCCAGCGCGATCACGCAGCGACCCGCCTTGGCGGTGTAGCCGGTCTTCACGCCGCGCGCGCCCGGCAGCCGCCCGATCAGCGCGTTGCTGCTGCGAAGCCTGATCTGCCGCCCCGCCGCCGTCGTCACCACCGCCTGCTCGAGCGCGACGATGCGCGCGAACGCCGGCTGGCGCAGCGCGGCGGCGGTCAGCTCGAGCAGGTCGCGCGCCGTCGTCGACTGCCCGGGCCGGTCGAAGCCGCACGGATCGCGGAAGCGCGTGGCCTTGAGGCCGAGGCTCGCCGCGCGCGCGTTCATGCGCGCGACGAAGCGCTCGGCGTCGCCGGCCACGTGCTCGGCGAGCGCGAGGCAGGCGTCGTTGCCGGAGGCGAGCAGCATCGCCGTCAGCGCGTCTTCGGCAGCAAGCGCTTCGCCGGCGCGCAGGCCGGCGCGCGCGCCGGACGCCTTCGCCGCGCGCTCACTGACGAGGACCGGCGCGCGCGGCCGCCAGCTCGTGTCCTCCAGCGCGACCAGCGCGGTCATGATCTTGGCGAGCGACGCGGGCGCGCGCGGCGCGTCGGGCTGGCGCGCCCAGCGCAGCTCGCCGTCGATGGCCACGAGATAGGACGCCGCCGCCCGCGGGAACGGGTCGGCGGCCGGTTCGGCGCGGGCGGGCGCCGCCAGCAGCAGCGCGCCCGCCGCGATCAGGCCGAGGCGGCGCATGTCGCGCCGGCGTTCAGAAGCCGAGCAGCCCCTTCAACGCCTTGGCGCCCTCGTTGACGACGTCGGTTGCCGACGGCGTTGCGGCGGCGGGCTGGGCCGCCGGCGCGGCACCGCCGCCGGTGGCCATCGTGTTGCGCGCGTACTGCGTGCAGAAATCGCGATAGCTCGCCGAAAGCGCCGTGTAGCTGCGGCCCGCGCACTCGCTCTGCGCCACTGCCTGGCTCTGCGCCGGGCAGTTCTGCGCGAGGAACTTAAACGAGCGGTTCGCCTCGGCCTTCGGACACAGCTCGTCGCGCACGGCGGTCGCCGAGGTGCCGCAGAACGCGGCCACCTGGTCGAGCTCCACGCCCTGGCGGCCCGCCACCTCGAAGCCGTTCTCGGTGCGGAAACCCTGGCAGAACGCCGCCTTGTCCTTCGGGTCCTTGCACATCGCGTTGGGGCCGACGAAGATCGGCGCCTGCACGTTTCTGGCGCCCTCGGCGCACGCCTGCGTCACCTGCTTTGCGCCGGCCGCCTCCGCCGCGGCGATCTGGCGCTTGACCTCGCCGGCGTCGCACTCGCCGATGCGCCGTCCGCTCATCTTCATCGTCATGTCGCCTTCCTTGCTGGTCATGCGCATGACGCCGGCGTAGGCATCCTTGCCCTGGCGGGTGATCTCGCCGGTGCCGGTCATCGGGTTGGCTCCCTCGCAACGGATCTTCCAGGTGGTCTTGTTGCCGACGTTCCTGAAGTCGAGCACCTTGCAGTTCTTGTCCATGTCGCCGCTGCCGGGCGGCTCGTCCCATTGCCGCGGCGCGCACGCCTGCACGGTGGTGGCGGGAATCGCCATGCCGCCCTCCATCTGCATCTCGGTCGTCGTTTCCCACAGGTCACCGGGTTCCTTGGCCTGCGTGACCGGCGTCAGAATCAAAAAAAGCGCCATCGCGGCGCCCTTCGCCAACACCTGGATGCGTCCCATTTCCACCCTCCCGCCACCGGGCAGCCCCCTGCCCACGCAGCGGATTATAGCGGCGCTCCGGGAAGGCGCGCGCTCGGCCCACCCGGATGTCATGGGCCGGCCGCGCCCTCAGCCGGGCGCAGGGGCATCCGCCGCCGGCCCGGCCAGCGGGCTGGGCGGCGCGGTGCGGATGTGGATGTCGCGCTGCGGGAACGGGATTTCGATCTCCGCATCCTTGAACGCGTTGTAGATCGCCACGCGCAGCGCGGACTGGATCGCGAGCCCGCGGTCGTAGTCCTCGATCCAGGCGTGCAGGCGAAAGTCGAGCGAGCTGTCGCCGAAGCCGGTGAACCAGGCGAACGGCGCGGGGGATTCGCTCACGTCCCGGACGGCCCTGGCCGCCGTCTCGAGCACGCGAACGACCTTGTCGGGGTCGCTGCCGTAGGCGACGCCGACGTCGATCTCGAGCCGGCGCCGGCGGTCGGAAAGCGTCCAGTTGGTGACCTCCTTGGAGATCAGGTCCGCGTTGGGGACGATGACTTCCGCGCCCTGGAACGTGCGCACCGTGCTCGAGCGCACGCCGATGCGCCTCACCTCGCCCCAGAGCTCCTGCATCTGGATGGTGTCGCCGACGCTGATCGGCCGCTCGACCAGCAGGATCAGTCCGGAGACGAAGTTGTTGACGACGCTCTGCAGACCGAAGCCGATGCCGACGCCGAGCGCGCCGGCGAGCAGCGTCACCTTGGTCAGGTCGATGCCCATCGCGGCCATCGCCAGGAACACGCCGGCCGTCACCAGGACGTAGCGGACGATGGTGGAAACGGCGAACGGGACGCCCGACTTGAGGTGAAGGCGCGGCAGGATCTCCACCTCGAGCACCAGCCGGATCGTCTTCACCACGACCAGGGTGGCGACGACGACCAGGAGGGCGCCGAGCACGCCCTGGCCGGAGATGGTCACCGTTCCCACCTCGATCTGGCCTTGCGCCAGCGACTGCACGAAGTCAACCAAGTCGTCGCCGACGCCGAACGCCATCAGCGTCCCGGCCAGCCAGGCGAGCACGGCCACGAAGTTGAGCGCGGCGCGCGCCGCCCGCTGCACGCCGTAAGGCTGCTGGCTGACGACGCGCAGCTTGCGCGCGAGCCGCGTCTGCATCAGCGCCAGCACGAGGCCATACGCAAGATGCCGCGCCACCGCCAGCACGAGGCCGAAGCCCAGCGAGCCGACCACGCCGTTGCGCAGCGTGCGCGAGAAGCCGAGGTAGCCGATAACGTTCGCGGCGATGCCCACCGTCAGCAGCGCGATCGCGACCCCCATGATCGCGCGCACCAGCGCCACCCGATGCGCCGGAAAACCCTTCTCGAAGCCGCCGCGGCGCAGATCGAAGCCGAGCGCGGTCGCCACCGCGAGGCACTGCAGGATCACCACCACGCGGCTGATGACCGGCAGCAGCTCGAGGGCGCCCAGCAGCGCGAGCGACATCACCGTCAGCGCCAGCGTGAACAGGGCGACGTCGACGTGGGGACCCAGCAGGTTGCGCGCCAGCAGCGCCGCCGGGATCGGCAGCAGCGCCCAGAACACGTCGTAGAAAATGACCGGGGCGGCGGGCGCCAGCCACAGCAGCGCGAGCAGGGCCACCACCAGCGCCGCCAGGCCGGGCAGCCGGAACAGGTCGGCCGTGCGGCGGGCATGGGAATCGGTCTCGGCCTCGCGGGCGATCCGCTCGCGCGTGGCGACGATCAGCCAGTACGTGAAGCCGAACACCAGGACGACGATCGCCAGCAGAGCGCCGGCGTGCTCCCTCAGGTGCCGCGCAAGGCGCACGGCCTCGGCGGCGACGAACACCCGCACCCGCTCGATCTCCTCGGGGCGCGGCTCGACGCTCCAGATCGGCGCGCCGCGGGCGGAGTGCATCTGCGATTCGAGCTGCCCTCGCCGGGCGTCGATCTGATCGCGCATCGCCGCCATCTCGGTGCGCAGGGCCGTCGCCTGGGCGAGCGCCGCGAGGATGCGGTCCCGGTAGACCCGAACGTCCTTTTCCAGCGCGTCGTCGGCCTGCGGAATCTTCGCCAGCTGCTGCAGGATCTCGGGCGGCGCATCGCGCGTGCGGGCGGTTTCGAGCCGGTGCTGCCACTCGCGCTCGCTCGCCTGCAAGCGGTCCAGGTCTGCATCCAGGGCCTGCGCCCGCTGTCGCAGTGCGGCTGCGACGGCGTCCGCGCGCTCGGACTCCCGCCGCAGGGCGAGGCCGAGGTCGATCAGGCCGTAGAGTCCGGCGCGGTCCACCGATGTGTCGTCCACGTCCGCGCGCGCCTTGGCGAACGCCCTGCGGGTCGCGGCAACGTCGCCGGCATGGCGGTCTATCCACTGGCCGTCCGACAGCCGTCGCCGGATCTCGCGAAGGAAGACCTCGCGCTCGCCCATCGCCGTGACGATCTCCGCCAGCGTCGGCACCCGGTCGGCGCCCGGCGCAGGGCCGGCCGGGGCCGCGGAAGCGCCCGACGCAGTCGCCTGGTCCGCCCGCGCCGACGGCAACGCCAGCAGGAGCACCAGCGCGGCGGTCAGCAACGACAAGGGCAGAAGGCCCGCTCGTTCGGCGATGCGCATCGGAAAGCCGCCAGGAATGCCTCGGTTGCCGGGCATCCTAACACGCGCGGTCGACGGGCTCGCCCCTGCCGCCGGCGTCACGCGCGAAACCGGTCCCGCACCGCGCGCGTGCGCGGCAGCTCGAAGTCGAGAAACAGGAACTGGTCCTGCGCGTCGCGCGCGCAGCCGGCGGCGCGGGCGCAGGGCCAGTCGCGCGCGCGCAGGCCTTCCGGCACCAGCGCGTGCTTCCTGCGCGGATCGAGCAGGAGAACCTCGCCGACGTCATGGCGACGGGCGCGCGAGCGCGCGTCGACGATGCCGAGCCGGCCTGAATGGACGACCACGACGACGAAGTACCAGTCGGGATAGTTGCGGCGGTCGTCGTGCAGGCTGACCGGCCCGGCCCCCTGCACGGTGAAGCGGTCGAGGCTGAAGAACTCGGGCGGCAGCGCCAGCCCCTGCGCAAGCTCGCCGCGAAGCTCGTCGACGAAGCCGTAGGCGAGCTCGGCACGCACCGCGTCGAGCTCGCGCGTCTCGTCGAGGGGGAACCCGTCCGGGCAGAGCGAGCGCGCGCGCGGGAACAGCGGCGCGAGCCGCTCGCGGGCGTGGTCGATCTGCAGCCCGGTGAACACCAGGGTCGCGGAACGCGCGGGCATCGCGGCCGACGCGGCGCCGTTACGACCGCTCGGCCAGCAGCAGCTCGCGCGCCTTCGCGAAATCGGCGCGCTGCGCCTCGCTCACGCGCGGGAAATGCAGGCCGAGCCCGTTCATCGCGTCGACGATGGCCCCCGCCACCACCAGCCGCGTGAACCACTTGTTGTCGGCGGGCACCACGTACCAGGGCGCATGCGGCGCGGCGGTGCGGCGGATCGCGTCCTCGTAGGCCTTCATGTAGTCGTCGAAGTGGCCGCGCTCCTTGACGTCGGCGGCAGAGAACTTCCAGTTCTTCTCGGGGCGGTCGAGGCGCTCGAGGAAGCGCTTTTTCTGCTCGTCCTTGGAGACGTGCAGGAAGAACTTGAGGATCAGGTAGCCGTTGCGCGCCAGGTAGCGCTCGAACGCGGCGATGTCCTCGCAGCGCTCGCGCCAGATGCGCTTGCCGACGACCTGGCGCGGCAGCTGCTGCCGGGCGAGGAACTCGGAGTGGACCCGCACCACCAGCA
>CAZGTK010000105.1:0-7641 GCA_964528415.1 uncultured Burkholderiales bacterium
CCTGGTCAGGTTCACGCGCAGCAGTTTGCGTTGCCAGGCCATGATCGTGTCCTCCTCGTCTCAGGCGCTCGCGCGCGGCGCGGTGTCGGTCCTGCCGGCCCAGGCGCGCATGCGGTCGAGCCCGGTCCAGTTGGCGTCGATGTAGGTGATGGCGCCGGTCGGGCAGGCCTCGGCGCAGGCGGGGTTGCCGCCGCAGAGGTCGCACTTGATCACCTTGCCGGTGTCGACGTTGTAGTTGACGGTGCCGAACGGGCAGGCGATGGTGCAGACCTTGCAGCCGACGCACACCGCGTCCAGGATGACCTTGGCGCCGGTCGCCGCGTCCAACTTGATCGCCTCCACCGGACACGCGTGCAGGCACCAGGCCTCGGCGCACTGGGTGCAGGTATAGGGCACCTTGCGGCCCTCGTGGTGGAAGTCGAACACCTTGATCCGCGACTTGGCCACGTTGAAGACGCCCTCGTTCTCGAGGGAGCAGGCCATTTCGCACTGCAGGCAGCCGGTGCACTTGTCCGGCTGGATGTGCAACGCTTTCAGCATGAGACGAACCTCCTCGGATGTTTCTTTTTAGCTCGGGTGTTTCTTTTCGGCTGGTGAATCGCGGATCCCGGCGGAGCGCCGGGAGGACACGGACGGGGCGGGCGGCCGCCCGCTTTCCGGATAGGAGATTTATAGCATATCCGCGTCCGGCGTCGAGGAATCAAGGGCGGTGCTGGACCTGCTGATCGTGCTCGCTTTCGTGGCCTGGGCCGTGGCCTCGGGTTTCCGCGCGCGCGGGCAGGCGTCGCAGAGCCTGGAAGAGTATTTCCTCGCCGGCCGCTCGCTGCCGGGCTGGAAGGCGGGGCTGTCGATGGCGGCGACGCAGGCCGCTGCCGACACGCCGCTGCTGGTGACGGGGCTCGTCGCGGCCGGCGGCGTGTTCCTGCTGTGGCGGCTGTGGATCTACGGCATCGCCTTCCTGCTGATGGGCCTCGTGCTGGCCGCGCTGTGGCGCCGCGCCGGCGTGCTGACCGACGCCGAGCTGGCGGAGATCCGCTACAGCGGGCGCGCGGCCTTTCCGCTGCGCATCGCCAAGGCGCTCTACTACGGGACGCTGCTCAACTGCGTCGTGCTGGCGATGGTGCTGGTGGCGGCGATGCGCATCTGCGAGGTGTTCCTGCCGTGGCACGCGTGGCTGCCGGAGGCGATTTTCGCGCCGCTGCAGGCGTTCGTCGCCTGGAGCGGGGTCGATTTCGCGCAGGGGCTCGCGCCGCTGCCGCCGGACGTCGCCACCGCCAACAACCTGCTCAGCATCCTGTCGATCGTCGCGTTCACCGCGTTGTACTCGACCACGGGCGGCCTGCGCGCCGTGGTGAACACCGACATCGGCCAGTGGGCGCTGGTCATGATCGCCACCGCGGCGTACGCGTGGCTCGCGGTCGACGCGAGCGGCGGCCTGGGCCCGGCGGTGGCGCGCATCGCCGACGCGCTCGGCGCGCCGCGCGCGCAGGCGCAGCTCTCGCTGGTGCCCGGCGGCGAGGGCGTGCTCGGCGCCATGCTCACGATCGTCGCGCTGCAGTGGCTCTACCAGATGAACAGCGACGGCACCGGCTATCTGGCGCAGCGCTCGATGGCGTGCCGCTCGGATCGCGACGCGCGCGTCGCCGCGCTCGTCTTCGTCTGGGCGCAGATCGTGCTGCGCAGCCTGCTCTGGCTCGCGATCGCCATCGGCCTGCTGGCGCTGGACCCGCTGGCGGACGCCGGCTTCGCCGAGCGCGAGGCGATGTTCGTTACCGAGATCGACGCGCTGCTGCCGGCGGGCCTGCGCGGGCTGATGCTGGTCGGACTGCTCGCGGCGCTCGCCTCGACGGTGGACACCCACCTCAACTGGGGCGCGTCGTACTGGACCAACGACGTCTACCTGCGGCTGGTGTCGCGCGCGTGGCTCGAGCGCGAGCCGCGCAGCCACGAGCTGGTGTGGGTCGCGCGCGCGTCCAACCTGCTGATCCTCGGCATCGCGCTCGCGATCATGTCGCGGCTGGGCTCGATCCGCGAGGCCTGGGAGATGTCGCTGCTGTTCGGCGCCAGCACCGGCATCGTGCTGGTGGCGCGGTGGCTGTGGGAGCGCGTCAACGTCTGGGCGGAATTCGCCGCCATGGCGGCGGGGCTCGTCGTCGCGCCGCTGCTGCTGGCGCTGACCGACGCGGAGTGGGTGCGGCTGTCGGTGATGGCGGCCGTCTCGACGGCGGCGGTGGTCGCAGCGGCGCTGCTTGCCCCGCGCACCGATGGGCGGGTCCTCGACGCGTTCTACCGCCGCGTCCGGCCGCCCGGGTTCTGGCGCGACACGGCGCTGCGCGTCGGCGACAGTCCGGCCGCCGCCCGGGCCCGCCTGCGCGCCGGGCTTTCCGCGACGCTGTTCGCGGCGCTGACGGTCTACCTCGTGCTGGGCGGCGCCGTGGATTGGATGCTGTCGCTGCCGGGCGAGCCCGCTTGGCCGGCGTGGACCGCCGTCGCGGCCGGCCTTGCGCTGACACCGCTGTGGTGGCGGGCCGTGTTCGGCCCGGCAGCGGACGCCGCTACGGCGCGAACCCCGCCTCGCGCAGGTAGCGCAGCGCGCCGGGGTGGATGAGGTCGAGGCGCGGCGCGGCCTCGATCGTGTTCCTGGGTTTCGTCTCCCGCGCCTGCGGCAGGCGCGCGGCGATGGCGGCCTCGCCCGGGTGCAGCGCCCGGGCGATGCGATAGGCGACGTCGTCCGGCAGATCCGGCCGCGCCAGCACGAAGCTCCACGAGCCCACGGAATGGATCGGCTCCGCCTGACCGGGGAAGCTGCCCGGCGGCACGGTCAGCGCGCGCAGGTGCGGGTGCTTTGCCAGGATGCGCCGCACGTCCTCGGGGGCCGGCGCGATGAAGCGCGCGCCGGCAGGGCTTTGCGCCACGCGCACGAAGCCGGGCCAGCCGACGCCGGCGCCCCACAGCGCGCTGGCGCGGCCCTCCAGCACCATCGGCGGACCGTCGCCCGCCTTGTCGAGATAGATCGCCTGGAAGTCGCGGTCGCGGTCGAGCCCCATGCCGTCCAGCACCAGGCCGGAGAGAATGGTGAGGCCCGACCCGCGCGTGCCAAACGCGACCGGTTTGCCCTTCAAGTCCTCGATCGTGCGCGCCGGGCTGTCGGCGCGCACGACGAACAGGCCGGGCTGCGAGTACATCGCGGCGACGATACGGAGCGTGGGCGCGCTTCCGTCGATGCCCAGCGCGCCCTGCGCCGCCTCGCCCTGCACCAGCGCGATGTCGAGTTGGCCCGCTTCCAGCAGTGGCACGTTCTCCGTGCTGCCCTTCGTGTTGCGCGGCTCGATCCTGAGCGCCGGCTCGAATTCGTTCACGGTGGCGGCGAAGGCTTCGCCGTAAACCGGGAAGCCGCCGCCGGGCGTGGCCGTGCCGAGCGTGACGGTGGTGGGCTCGGCAAAGGCGGCGGGAGCCGACAGGGTCAGACAACAAAGCGCGCGCCAGGCGCCGCGAAACAGTTTCACGTCGTTCGCTCCTCGGGGACGGTACGCGGTGTTCGAGCGCGGGGCCGCGCGCCGGTTCCGTCCCGGAAAACCGTCCCTCCGGCGAGGCCCGGGCCACTCTGCGCTTCGGCGGCCACGGCCCACGGTCCGTCACCCCGGCGCACGCCGGGGTCCAGGGTTGTTCCCGCGGCTCTCATGCGTCGACCCGATCTGGATTCCGGCCTGCGCCGGAATGACGGTTTGGAAGGGTGCCCCCGCCATGAGCACTGGCCGTCGCCCCCGTTTCGTCGCCCCGGCGCATGCCGGAGTCCAGGGTTTTTCCGCGGGTCTCCTTCGTCGATCCGGCCTGGATTCCGGCCCCCATATCCCGGTACGGGGCAGGCTCCGCCGGAATGACGGTCAGGGAGGGGCCGCCGCCATGACCATCCGCCGTCACCCCGGCGGAGGCCGGGGTCCAGGGGTTTATGCCCGTTGAAATGACGGCGAAGGGCGGCGCCGCATCGCCGTAGGGCGCGGGCATCCGGAACCGGCGTCAGCCCGTCTTCGCCATCCGCCGGATCGCGAGCGCGATGAAGATGTAGGCCCACCCGCTAAAGATCAGTTCCAACGCCACCAGCAGGCCGATCACCCAGAGGCCGGTGGCCGGCCACTTGGCGACGATGAGCAGCCCGAGGACGAGGCTGGCGACGCCGCCCGCCAGCAGCCAGCCCCAGCCCGGAGCGCCGCGCTCCTGCAGCGCGCCGACGACGCGCATGATGCCCACCGCCACCAGGACACCGCCGATCAGCAGCGTCAGCGCGCCCGACGCCCCGACCGGGTCCAGCACCATGATCAGCCCGCCGGCGAGATAGAGCACGGCGATCAGCAGGTGCGGCGCCGAGGCCTTCCAGCCCTTCGCCCGCAGCGCCTGCGCGATCTGGCTCGCCGCGCCGAGCAGCAGCAGCACGCCGAACGCAACCACGGTCACGACCGTGAACGCGACGGCCATGCCGAGCCCGATGGTTCCCAGGATGACGAAGGCGATGCCCATCGCGAGCAGCCAGCCCCAGTTCTTCTTCAGGTCACCGAGCAACGCTTCGACGGCGGGAGAGAGCGGTGTCTGCGGGGCGGACATGAGGATCTCCTCGATCAGGCGGATGGCGATGGGATGTTACGCCGCTGCGGCCGCACGGGTCACCTCGTCAGATGACGTTGTCGTGGCGCAGCCGGGCGATGGCGTCGTCGTCGTAGCCCGCCTCGCGCAGGATCGCTTCGGAATGCTCCCCCGGGGCGGGCGGCGGCCGATCCCGCCGATGCTGCATGTCGGACAACCGGAACGGGGGCGCGAGTTCCACGCCTCCGCGGCCGTCGTCGCGGAACACGCCGCGCGCGGAAAGTTGCGGATCGCGCATCGCTTCCTCCGGCGTGAGCACCGGCGTCACGCAGCAGTCGTGGCGCGCGAAGACCTCGATCCACTCGGCCTGCGTGCGGGAGGCGAACACGCTCGCGAGCTCGCCCTTCACCGCCGCGCTCTCCGCGGCGCTTGCCGGCGACTGCCGCGGCTTGAGGTCGGGCCGCGCCAGCGCGTCGCACATCGCCTCCCAGAACTTCGGCTCCATGGCGCCGACCGCCATGTAGCGGTCGTCCGCCGTGCGATAGGCGTTGTAGTACGGCATCGCGCCGGTGATGACGTCCTCGCCCCGCGGGCGCGTGTGGCCGTGCAGCAGGTGCGCGATCGTCGGGAACACCATGTGGGCGGCGACCGCGTCCGTCATCGAGACGTCCACGAGCCGGCCGCGGCCCGTGGCGCGCGCGTCGTAGAGCGCGGCGAGGATGCCGACCGCGGCCGGCAGCGACCCGCCCAGCAGGTCCGCGATCTGTATGTTGGCGATCGCCGGCGGCCCGCCCGCGTTGCCGATCTGGTCCAGCGCGCCGGCGTAGCCGAGGTAGTTGATGTCGTGCCCGGCGCGGTCGCGGTACGGCCCGTCCTGGCCGAACCCGGTGATGGCGCAGTAGACGAGCCTCGGATTCGCGTTCGATAGCGTCGCGTAACCGACGCCGAGGCGGTCCATGACGCCGGGGCGGAAGCTCTCGATCACCACGTCGGCGTCCTGCGCCAGGCGCAGGAACACCTCCCGCCCCGCCGCCTGCTTGAGATCGAGCCGCATGGCGCGCTTGTTGCGGTTCAGCAGGCGGAAGAACGGCGAGGTCTCGCCCGCGCCGACGCCGAAGCCGCGCGCGTAATCGCCGGCCGCGGTGTCCTCGATCTTCAGCACGTCGGCGCCGAGGTCGGCCAGGTAGAGCGAGCACATCGGCCCCGGCAGCAGGCGCGTCAGGTCCAGCACGCGCACGCCGGCGAGCGGCTTGGGACGATTCGATCCGGTGGGAGTTGTCATGGGGCCATGCTCACCGCAGAGGCGCCGAGGCACGGAGAAAACCGTATCACCGCCAAGCGCGCGAAGGAACGACGGAACCGTTCATGCTCTCGGTCTCCTTTGCGTACGTTGCGTCCTTCGCGGTTCGATCCATGAACGTCTCCCGCGTTTCCGCGTCGCCGCGGTAAAGACCACCATTCATGACAGGGCGGCGAGCGGATTGGCATGCTTGGTGACCGCGACGAGCACGATGTACGCGAACACGAGCTGCCCGGCGACCCACGCGAAGATGCGCGCGCCGCGCGTCTTCCCGCGCCGGATCGCCACCGAGCCGACGACGATGTAGACGACGAGCGCCAGCACCTTGGCCGTCAGCCAGCCGGCGACGAACGGGTACTGGGCGATAATCGCCGCCAGCGTGACGCCGGCCGCCAGCAGCACCGTGTCGTTGACATGGGGCAGCACCCGAACCCACTTCCGCTGCAGCATCGGCGAGCCGCGCATCATCCACACGCCGCGCACGAAGAACAGCGCGTAGCTGATCGCGACGGTGGTGAGGTGCAGGTGCTTGAGGGCGGCGTAGGTCATTGCGTTTTGATACTCGACGCATTCAGGTCGGGGAGTACCGCGAAACACGTTCCAATGCCCAGTCACTCCGGGTTTTCTGATCGCTCGTCCTCAATACACTGAATGCTATCTCGTGGAGGATAAGATGAATCAAATACTTCAGATCATCATCTAGTAGGACAACTCGATCTGGAGCAAGACCCCGCATCAACATGACCATCTTGCCGCTCTCGATCATCTCGTCCGTTAAGACCTCCGCCATTCCGATGCGGTATCGACCGTCCGTAAGTTCGAAGATGCGCGCCTGGCGCAAGGAGGTTTGATCTTCCAGGCCGAATTCATCTTTAGACCACTCAGTTACGCTTGGCACGATTTCAAGTGATTCTGGCTCCAGTCCGAAATCAGCGAGGATATCGTGTAATAGGCCGAGGTGTTCGTTCACTGTTATCGTCAACTTGGTCTCCGAAGACGCGGGAGCCGTGCAAGCGGCAGTTTATTCGGTTCAAGACGGCTCGTGGCTCATCGGACGCGTTACCATCGCGGACTGCCGGCGGTGTGGCGTGGAGTAGTTGCGGGTGCTACCGTGTGAAAAACGGATCGCTGCGCGGGAAGGAGGGGGCGTGCAGGATCGCTACGACGAGGTCTACCGCGCCTGGCGCTGGCAGGTGCCGGCGCGCTTCAACATCGCGCAGGCCTGCTGCGTCCGCCACGCGCGCGACCGCCACCGCTTCTGCCTGTACTGGGAAGACGAGTCCGGCGCCACCTCGGGGTGGACCTACTGGGACATCCAGCAGCAGGCGAACCGCCTGTCCAACGCACTCGCCGCGCTCGGCGTCGCCCGCGGCGACCGCGTCGCGATCTGCCTGCCGCAGCGCCCGGAAACCGCGATCGCCCACATGGCCTGCTACCAGATGGGCGCGGTGGCGATGCCGCTCTCGATCCTGTTCGGCCCCGACGCGCTCGAGTACCGGCTGCAGGACAGCGAGGCGCGCGTCGCGATCGTCGATCCGGAGTCGCTGCCCAACGTGCTGGCGGTGCGCGACCGCACGCCGCTGCTGAAAGGCGTGATCGGCGCCGCCGGGGCGCGCGAGGCCGGCGTGACGCCGTGGGAGGCGTTGCTCGCGAAGGCGTCGTCGCGCTTCGAGCCGGCGGACACCGCCGCCGAGGAGCCGGCGCTCCTCATCTACACCAGCGGCACCACCGGGCCGCCAAAGGGCGCGCTCAAACCGCAGCGC
>CAZGTK010000106.1:0-7595 GCA_964528415.1 uncultured Burkholderiales bacterium
CGACGTACTTGAAGCCGTCGTCGCCCGGCAGCGTGATCAGGCAGCTCGAGTTGGGATCGCTGAACTCGCAGCGCACGGTGTCGGTGCTCACGTTGCCGAGCACGTCCAGCAGGTAGGAGACGTTGAAGCCAATGTCCAGCGCATCGCCCTGATAGTCGACGGCAAGCTCCTCCTGGGCTTCCTCCTGCTCGTCGTTGGTGCAGATGAGCCGCAGGCTGCCGTTGGTCAGCACGACCCGGACGCCGCGGATCTTGTCGGTCGACAGGATGGCGGTGCGCTGCAGGGCCTGCAGCAGCGAGGTGCGGTCGGGATTGATGATCTTGTTGTGGCCCACCGGGATCACCCGGTTGTAATCGGGAAACTTGCCGTCCACCACCTTGGTGACCAGCACGACGTCGTCGAACTGGAATCGCACCTGGTTGGTCCGGAGCGAGATCTCGATCGATTCCTCGCTGTCGCCGAGCAGTTTCAGGACTTCCAGCACCGCCTTGCGCGGAATGATGACCTCGCGCGCCGCGCTGCCTTCCGGGAGCGGCGTTGCGGCAAGCGCCAGGCGATGGCCGTCCGTCGCCACAACCTTCAGTTCCCCCGGAGCCACGACGAGCAACAGTCCGTTGAGGTAATAGCGGATGTCCTGCTGCGCCATCGCGTAGTGGACCAGCGCGAGCAGTCGACGCAATTCCTTTTGCGGCAGGGCGACCCTGACCTCGTCCGCGGTCGCCTCGGCGATGCGCGGGAAGTCCTCAGCCGGCAGCGTTTGCAGGCTGAACCGGCTGGATCCGGCCTTGACCTGCAGGCGGCTCTCTTCGGTCGACAGGGTGACCTTGGTGTTCTCGGGCAGCGCGCGCAGGATGTCCTGCAGCTTGCGCGCCGCGACCGTGAGGGCGAATGGCTTGGCACCCTCCTTCAAGCCCTTGCCCATCGTGGAAACCTGAATCTCGAGGTCGGTGGCGATGAACCGCGTTCCGTCCTTTTCCCGCTCAATCAGAACATTGGAAAGAATGGGAAGGGTGTGACGCCGCTCGACGATGCCGGTCACGGCCTGCAACGGCTTGAGCAGCGTATCCCGGTCGGCTTCGATCAATAACATGAATTATCCTTCTGGTAGTAATAGGTAATGCGCTACCTAGCCTTGGATAACTTGAAATTTTCCAATTATAACAATAAGTTGATTAAACAACAAAGCCCGTTGTGGCGACCCGGAAAGCTGTGGATGGTTTGTGTACGGATTGCCGGGCTTCGGTCTGGGGCTGGGTTATCCACAAACTGTCCTTCCGCGATCAACCGCGAAGGATCTGGACCAGCGTCTTGAAGTCCCGCGAGATCTCGGGATTGGTTCCCTGCAGTTCGGAAATCTTGCGACAGGCGTGAAGGACAGTGGTGTGGTCGCGCCCGCCGAACGCATCGCCGATGTCCGGCAGACTCAGGGTCGTCAGTTCCTTGGCCAAGGCCATGGCAAGTTGGCGCGGCCGGGCGACATTGCGCGAGCGTTTCTTGGAGTAAAGGTCCGCCACCTTGATCTTGTAGTAATCGGCGACTGTCTTCTGGATGTTTTCGATCGAAACCTGTCGGCTCTGCACGGCCAGCAGATCCTTGAGCGCTTCGCGCGCGACCTCGAGACTGATGGGCATGCCGGTAAAGCGCGAGAACGCGATCACGCGCTTCAGGGCGCCCTCCAACTCACGGACATTGGAGCGGATGTTCTTGGCGATGAAGAAGGCAACGTTCTCGTCCAGGACCACCTGCTCCGAGGTTGCTTTCTTGAGCAGGATGGCGACTCGCATTTCGAGTTCGGGCGGCTCCACCGCGACGGTCAGTCCCCAGCCGAACCGGGAGATGAGCCGATCTTCCATGCCGTTGATTTCTTTCGGGTACGTGTCGCAGGTGATGATGACCTGCTTGTGCCCCTCGATCAGCGCGTTGAACGCGTAGAAAAACTCCTCCTGGGTCCGGCTCTTGCCGCTGAAAAACTGGATGTCGTCGATCAACAGCAGATCGAGGGAATGGTAGTACTGCTTGAAGTCGTCGAAGGACTTGTGCTGGTACGCCTTGACCACATCGGAGACGTACTGCTCGGCGTGCGTGTAGCGGATCTTGGCATCGGGGTGCAGCTGCTGCACCAGATTGCCGATCGCCTGGATGAGGTGTGTCTTGCCGAGGCCGACGCCGCCGTAGATGAACAGGGGGTTGTACGCCGTTCCCGGGTTCTCCGCGACCTGGATTGCAGCCGCGCGCGCAAGCTGATTCGCCTTGCCGGTGACAAAGTTCTCGAAGGTGAATAGGGGGTTGAGTCGCGAGGCGTCCCGGGTTCGCAGCGGCTTGGTCCGCATGCTCGCGGCCGGCGGGGCCCGCTCCACCCGCGGCGCGGCGATACGCAGCTCGACCTTGCGCGCGTCGCCAAAGTGGGTGGCGGCCAGACGTTCGATGACCGTCAGGAAACGCGCCTTCACCCAGTCGAGCACGAAGCGATTCGGCGCCGAGAGCACGATCGCGTCGGCGTTGTCCTCGTATCGAAGCGGCTTGATCCAGGTGTTGAACTGCTGCGGACTCAGCTGCTGCTCGAGATGGTCCAGGCAGGCGGTCCAAAAATTGTCCATGAATGAAAGCCGCGAATTGTTGTCGTGCGTGTTGCAGGAGAGTGCTGCGGGCGCAGCCGGCGGAACGTGGATTGTAGTCGCTTCGAAGCTGGTTATCCACAGCTATGGCCGCTGACTTAGGTTGACACGGCCCGCGCTTACAGTTTGTAATAGCGGGCTTTTCCATGCATGGGGTCTGGCGATGAAACGCACCTACCAACCTTCCGTCGTCCGGCGCAGGCGGACCCACGGTTTTCGCGCCCGGATGCGCACGCGTTCGGGCCGCGCCGTGATCAACGCGCGCCGTGCCAAGGGCCGGGCGCGTCTCGCCGTCTAGTCCTGACCGTCGCGGCGTACCCGTTTCCGCCGTCCGCCCGCCTGCGCAGCAGCGCGCAGTTCAGGGCGGTGCTCGGCCGACGGTCCGTCGTGGCGGGCCGGTACTTCCAGGTGTTCTGGCGCCGCAATGACGTAGGCGGTGCGCGGCTGGGTATCGTCGCGGGTCGCAAGGCGGCGGGGATCGCCGTCCGCAGGAACTACGCGCGCCGTGTCGTGCGCGAAACGTTCCGGCTTTCCCGTGGGCGGCTCGCGGCGATCGATTTCGTGGTGCGGGTGATCCGGCCGTTGCGCCGGGCCGAGGCGCCGGCAGCCCGCCTGGAGCTCACTGAACTGCTGATCAAGGCTTCAAGTCAATGTCGCGTCTGCTGAATGCTTTGATCCGCGCCTACCAGGTGGCCGTGAGCCCGATGCTCGGTCCCCATTGCCGCTACACCCCGACCTGTTCCGAGTACGCCCGCGAGGCCATCGAGCGCCACGGCGCAGCGCGCGGAACCTGGCTCGCCGCGAGAAGGCTCGTGCGCTGCCATCCCTTCCACCCGGGCGGCCACGATCCGGTGCCCTGAAGATCGTCAGTCATGGAAATCCAGCGTCTGCTCCTGTTCCTGGTGTTTTCGATGTCGCTGCTGTTCCTGTGGCAGGAATGGCAGGACTATCAGCGCGGACCCGCTCCGGTCGCGCGTGAGGCGGCCGGCAGCGCCGGGCCCCAAGGCGCGCCGGTGCCCTCCGCAGGCGCGCCCACGGTGGGACAGGACCTGTTGCGTCAGCAAGGCGTTCCCGACGCCGCGGCTCCGCCGGCTGCTGGCGAGACCGTGACCATCGAGACCGATGTGCTGCGCGCGGAGATCAGCACCCTCGGCGGCGACCTGGTGCGGCTCGAGCTGCTCAGGCACGTGGGCACCGTGGACAAGGACCGACCGCTGGTCCTGTTCGAGCGCAGCGGATCGCGCACGTACGTGGCGCAGTCCGGCCTGATCGGCAACAACCTGCCGAACCATCGGACCGCGTTCACCGTGGTTCCAGGGCCGCGCCGGCTGGAGCAGGGCGCTGACGAACTCCAGGTCAAGCTTACGGCGCCGGTGAGCGAGCGCGTCAGCGTGGAGAAGATCTACGCGTTCCGCCGCGGCAGCTACGTTGTCGATGTCTCGTTCAGGGTCAACAATGCCGGCGCGGCGGCGGTGACGCCGTTTGCGTACTACCAGCTGGTGCGGGACGGCGAGCCGCCGGAGGGCGATCCGGCGATGCTGCATACGTACACGGGCGCCGCCGTGTATACCGACGCGGACAAGTTCCGCAAGATCTCCTTCTCGGACATCGCGAAGGACAAGAGCGGCCTGCCGAAGACCGCGACCGACGGCTGGATCGGGATCGTCCAGCACTACTTCGTCGGCGCGCTGGTTCCCGAGGGCGATGTCTCGCGCGAGTTCTACGCGAAGCAGCTGGACAAGGACTTGTACTCCACGGGCGTGATCGTGCCGGTGGGCACGATCGAGCCCGGCGCGGAGAAGGCCGTGACGACGCGGCTCTACGCCGGCCCGCAGGAGCAGGAAGCGCTCGCGAAGCTGGCTCCGGGCCTCGATCTGGTCGTCGATTACGGCTGGCTCACGGTCATCGCGGTTCCGCTGTTCTGGGTGTTGCAGCAGTTCCACAAGCTGAGCGGCAACTGGGGCGTGGCGATCATTCTGCTGACGGTGCTCGTGAAGGGGATCTTCTATCCGTTGTCGGCGGCGAGCTACCGGTCGATGGCGAAGATGAAGGCCGTGACGCCGCGCCTGCAAAAGATCAAGGAGATGTACGGCAACGACCGGCAGAAGCTGCACCAGGCCATGATGGACCTGTACAAGACGGAGAAGATCAACCCGCTGGGCGGTTGTCTGCCGATCCTGATCCAGATCCCGGTGTTCATCGCGTTGTACTGGGTGCTGCTCGCCAGTGTCGAGCTGCGAAACGCGCCTTTTGCTCTTTGGATCAAAGACTTGTCGGTTGCCGATCCGTACTTCGTGCTGCCCCTTGTCATGGGCGCGACGATGTGGATCCAGATGAAACTCAATCCGACGCCGCCGGACCCGATCCAGGCCAGGGTGATGCAGATCATGCCGATCGCGTTCACCGTGTTCTTCCTCTTCTTCCCGGCGGGCCTGGTGCTTTACTGGCTGGTGAATAACGTCCTGTCGATCGCGCAGCAGTGGCACATCACCCGCTCCATGGAAAAGGCGGCTGCGGCTGCCCATGCCAAGCGATGACCGAATCGCCGCCATCGCCACGCCGCTGGGGCGAGGTGGCGTAGGCATCGTTCGGGTCTCCGGGCCCGACCTCAGACCCCTTGCCGAGGCCCTGCTCGGTCGCGTGCCTGTCGCGCGCCGCGCCGTGGTCGAGGCGTTCCGCGACGGCGCGGGCGAGGTGATCGACGAGGGCATTGCCCTCTACTTTCCCGCCCCCCGTTCCTATACCGGCGAGGACGTCCTCGAGCTGCACGGCCACGGCGGCGTCACCGTCATGCACGCGCTTCTGCAGCGCTGCCTCGAGGTCGGTGCCCGGCTCGCGGAGCCGGGGGAGTTCACCCGCCGTGCCTTCCTCAACGGCAAGCTGGACCTGGCTCAGGCGGAGAGCGTCGCCGACCTGATCGACGCGAGCACGGCGGAGGCGGCGCGCTCAGCCGTGCGCTCGCTGCGCGGCGAGTTCTCTCAGGCGGTCGAACGTCTGCGCGACGAGTTGATCGAGCTGCGCGCGCTGACGGAGGCGACGCTGGACTTTCCCGACGAGGAGGTCGACTTCCTCGGCGCCGCGGACGCCTTCCGGCGCCTCGAGCGTCTGGCGCAGCAGCTTGCGGGCCTCCTGGCGAACGCCCGGCAGGGCGTCCTGCTGCGCGAGGGCGCGCAGATCGTGCTCGTCGGCATGCCCAACGTCGGCAAGTCGAGTTTGCTGAACCGCCTCGCGCGCGAGGAGGTGGCCATCGTGACCGAGGTGCCCGGCACAACGCGCGATACCCTGCGCAGCCACATCGAGATCGATGGCGTGCCCTTTCACATCATCGATACCGCCGGCCTGCGGGAGACGCAGGACAGGGTCGAGCGCATCGGCATCGAGCGGGCGCTGGCCGCCGCGGCCAGCGCCGATCTGATCCTCGTGGTTACCGAGTACGGGTCGAGTCCCACGGCCGCTGACGAAGCCATCCTGGCGGGGCTGCCGGAGCATTTGCCGCGCCTTCTCGTGCGCAACAAGATCGATCTTGCTGGCGTCCCGGCGGCGGTGCATCGGAGGGGGCGCGACGCGGAAGTGTGGCTTTCGGCGAGGACCGGCGAGGGCGTGCCCCTGCTGCAGCAGGAATTGCTGCGCGACGTCGGCTGGGCGGGCCACGGCGAGGGAATCTTCATAGCCCGCGAGCGTCATCTGGCCGCTCTGCGGGAGGCCGCGGCGCACCTCGACTCAGCGCGGGAGCGCGTCGATCGGCTGGAACTGTTCGCCGAGGAGTTGCGCGTTGCCCACGACGCGCTGGGGCGCATCACCGGCGCGTTCAGCGCCGACGACCTGCTGGGGGAGATCTTCGGACGTTTCTGCATCGGCAAGTAGCCGCTGGTGAGCACGTGTTGCGGTGCGTTAGAATAAATTTCTTTTCTGCTCTCATAAGCAAGTGCGCCGAGGAGGATCGATGAGCGAGATGAGCGCGCCCGCGAAAGCGGGGGTGGACGCGCCGGCCTACGTCCGCCACCGCGGCCTGATCGATTGGGTCGCCCGCATGGCGGGTCTGATGCAGCCCGAGCGGATCGTCTGGTGCGATGGCTCGCAAGCCGAGTACGACCGCCTGTGCGAAGAAATGGTGGCGGCGGGGACCTTCATCCGCCTGAACCCGGCGCTGCGTCCCAATTCGTATCTGGCCCGCTCGGACCCCTCCGATGTCGCGCGGATGGAGGATCGAACGTTCGTCTGCAGTCGTCGACGCGAGGACGCGGGCCCAAACAACAACTGGGTCGAGCCCGAGGAGATGCGGACCACCCTCGACGGACTCTTCGCCGGCTGCATGCGTGGGCGGACCATGTACGTCGTGCCCTTCAGCATGGGGCCGCTGGGTTCGCCGATCGCCCATATCGGGGTCGAGCTGTCCGACTCGCCCTACGTGGTCGTGAACATGCGGATCATGACCCGGATGGGGCGCGCGGTGTACGACGTGCTCGGCACCGAGGGCGAGTTCGTGCCGTGCGTTCACTCCGTCGGAGCGCCCCTCGATCCTGGCCAGGCCGACGTGCCCTGGCCCTGCAGCCGCGAGCAGAAGTACATCGTGCATTTCCCGGAGGACAAGCAGATCTGGTCCTACGGTTCGGGCTACGGCGGCAATGCCCTGCTGGGCAAGAAATGCTTCGCGCTGCGCATCGCCTCGGTGATGGCCAAGGAGCAGGGCTGGCTGGCCGAGCACATGCTGATCCTGGGCATTGAATCGCCGCAGGGTGAGAAGAGCTACGTCGCGGCGGCGTTCCCGAGCGCCTGTGGAAAGACCAACCTCGCGATGCTGATTCCGCCGAGGGGCTTCGAGGGCTGGAAAGTCTCGACCGTCGGCGAGGACATTGCCTGGATCAAGCCCGGAAAGGACGGCCGGTTCTACGCGATCAACCCCGAGGCCGGGTTCTTTGGCGTCGCGCCCGGGACCTCGGAGGCGACCAACCCCAACGCGATGGCGAGCCTCCACGCCAA
>CAZGTK010000107.1:0-7592 GCA_964528415.1 uncultured Burkholderiales bacterium
CGGGCCAGCTCCACCGACTCCTTCGCTTCGGCGCGCGGCGGATCCATCAGCCCGACGAGCCCGAGCAGCGTGAGCTCGTCCTCGACCGCGTCCGGCTCGGCCATCGGCGGCGGCTTGCGCCACTCGCGGTAGGCGAAGGCCAGCACGCGCAGGCCGCGCCGCGCCATCTCCTCGGCCCGCGCGAGCTCCGCGTCCGCGTCCAGCGGCCGCGCCCCGTCGTCGGCAAGCAGCCGCGCGCAGCGCGGCAGCACGGACTCCGGCGCGCCCTTGGTGAAGCTCACCAGCCGGCCGTCCTCGCGGTGGACGGTGGTCATGCGCTTGCGCGCGGAGTCGAACGGGATCTCCTCGACGCGCGGCATGCGCTCCTCCAGGCGCGCACGCTCGGCGCCGGCCGCGCGCGCCGCCAGGAACAGCGCCACCTCCATCGGGTCGCCGAGGCCGTGCCCCTGGGCGTCCAGCACGGCGTCGTTATTGAGCGCCACGGCCCGCAGCAGCCACCACCACGACGAGTCGCGGCGCGGGCGGTGCGGCGGCGCGCCGGCCGCGCCGGCCACCACCCACTCCTCCACCTGCATGCGGTTCTGCGTCAGCGTGCCGGTCTTGTCGGCGCAGATCACCGTCACCGAGCCCAGCGTCTCCACCGCCGGCAGCCGCCGGATCAGCGCGTTCTGCCGCACCATCTTCCCCGCCCCCAGCGCCAGCGAGACCGTGACGACCGCCGGCAGCGCTTCGGGAATCGCCGCCACCGCGAGGCTCACGGCGGTCAGGAACATCAGCACCACGGGCTCGCCGCGCAGCAGCCCCGCCGCGAAGATGATGGCGCAGATCGCCAGCACCACCAGCGCCAGCCGGCGGCCGAACTGCGCCAGACGGCGCTGCAGCGGCGTCTTCAGCTCGGTGTCGCGCTCCAGCATGCCGGCGATGCGTCCGAGCTCGGTCGCCATGCCGGTCGCCACCACCAGGCCGCGGCCGCGCCCGTAGCTCACCGTGGTGCCCTTGAACGCCAGGTTCCGCCGGTCGCCGAGCGGCAGGTCCGCTTCGTCCAGCGCCGCCACGTGCTTGTCCGCCGGCACCGACTCGCCGGTGAGCGCCGCCTCCTCGACCTTGAGCCGCGCCGCCTCGGTGAGACGGATGTCCGCGGGCACGACGTTGCCCGCCTCGAGCTGGACGACGTCGCCCGCCACGAGCTGCGTCGCCGGCAGCGTCATCGGCTCGCCGCCGCGCACGACCGACGCCGACGCCGCCGCCATCTGCTTCAGCGCCGCGATCGCGCGCTGGGCGCGGTACTCCTGCACGAAGCCGATGACCGCGTTCAGGACCACGATGACGACGATGGCGAGCGCGTCCTTGACCTCGCCCAGCGCGCCCGAGATCAGCGCCGCCGCCATCAGCACGATGATGAGGAAGTCGGTGAACTGGTCGAGCAGCATGCGCGCGGCCGAGCGCGGCGGCGCCTCGCGGATGACGTTCTCGCCGTGCGCCGCGAGCCGACGCGCGGCCTCCTCGGGCGCGAGACCGGACGCCGGCTCGACGCCGAGGCGCGCGGCGACGTCCTGCGGCGTCAGTCGGTGCCAGTCGCCCCGGGCCGCCGGGGCCGGACGATGCTCAGGAGCCCTGCGTGCCATAGAGGAACAGCGTGTAGGCGTTGAAGAGGTACATCATCAGGATCACCAGGCTCGCCCAGCCGATGGTCTGGAACAGCCGGACCCTGGGGCGGTAGAAGAACGCGACGATGGCGACCCCCGTCATCACCACCGCCGAGAGCACCGAGATCGCGTGCACCGGCGAGACGTGCTCCAGCAGCGGGCCCCGCAGGTAAACGACGTCGTCGATCGCGAGGATGAAGATGTTGAACAGGTTGCTGCCGAACAGGTTGCCGATCGCGAGGTTGACCGCGCCCAGCCGCAGCGCCGACACCGTCACGGCGATTTCCGGCAGCGTGGTGGCGAGCGCGAGGAACAGCGAGCCGACGAAGCTCTCGTGCCAGCCCATCGCGTCCGCCATGCGCTCGCCGATGAACGGCAGCCACACGCCGGCGGCCACCACGAACGCCGCGGCGACGCCGTAGCGCACGAGCGCCTGCCTGAGCGTGACGTCGCCGTAGCGCGCCGCGGCCTCGGTCACGTACTCGTCCCGGTGGTCGAGCTCGTACTGGAACAGGGTGCGCAGCGCGGCGATGTACACCACCGCCAGGATCGGCGTGTACAGCCCGACGTGGCCGATGGCCGGCGCCGCCCATCGCTGCGACCACAGCAGGTTGACGCCGACGAACGCGATCAGGATCGTGCCGAAACCGGCCGAGAGCACGTGGCCGCGACTCGCGCGGGTGTAGAGCGATTCCTCGCGGAACAGCGCGTCGAGCAGCACGATCATGGCGAGGTTGATGACGCAGGCGCCGAGCACGTTGCCCACCGCGAGTTCGGGCTCGTCGGCGAGCGTCACCGCGGAAACGCCGGTCACCAGCTCCGGCAGCGAGGTGACGGTCGCCAGCAGCACCAGCCCGACCCAGGTGCCGCCGAGGCCCGTCTTCTCGGCGATGACGTCGCCGTAACGGGACAGCTGCCGCCCCGCCAGCAGAATGACGGCGCCGCAGGCGACGAACTCGACAAAGACGCTGTAGGCCGCAGGCATCATGGCAAGGCGCGGTACTGCCGCTGCGGCAGGACCGCGCGCGCCTGCGGGCCGGGCCCGCTCAGGCGGCGGCGGACTTGCTGCGCGGCTTGCGCGGCGCCGGGACGCTCACCTTGGCGTCCACTTCGGCTTCCGCGGCGATCCAATCCTCGACTTCGTGACCGGCGGCGAAGCCGCGCTGCTCGGCACGGTAGTACGCCGCTTCCTGGATCAGCCGGTAGCGCTCCTCGGGCGTCACGCTGCGGCGCCTCGGCGCCGCCGGTTTGCGCGGCGCGGCGCTCTTGAGCGCCGGCTTGGCGGGCGTTTCAGCGGACGTCTTGCGACGGGTCGGCATACGATCAGCTCCTCATAGAGAACTCGGGACCGCAGCCCTGAGTTCGATTCTAGCGACCGGGCGCGGGCCCGGTTTGATCTGGGTCAAGGCTGCCGCCGAGACCGGCGAGCAGCCGGCGCACCGGCGTCGGCAGCGCCGCGCCGGCGACGTCGGTCAGCGCGATCCACACGCGCCCCGGCTCGGCCGCCTGCCGCGGCCGCCGCGCGAGCTCGACGCGCAGCGGCCGGGCGTGCAGGCGGAAGTGGGTGAAGCTGTGACGCACCGGCGCCAGCTCGACTGGGGGCCCCGCGTCCGATCCCAGCCAGGCCGGCAGCGCGCTCGCCGCGTCGCCTTCGGGCGGCAGCTCGGGAAACGACCACAACCCGCCCCAGACGCCGGTGGCGGGCCGCTTTTCCAGCAGCACCTCGGCGCCGCTCGTCACCACCAGCCAGCGCACCGCCTTCTCCGGCAACGCGCGGCGGCGCCGTGGCGCCGGCAGCTCGCCGATGCGGCCGGTCGCGCGCGCGACGCACCGGTCCGCGACGGGGCACGCGCCGCAGCGGGGCTTCGCGCGCGTGCACAGCGTCGCGCCCAAATCCATCAGCGCCTGCGTGTACGCCGCCACCTCCTGCTGCGGCAGCAGCGCCTCGGCCTGGTTCCACCAGCGACGCTGCGTCGCGGCCGCCGCCGGGTCGCCGTCGAGGCCGAAGCAGCGCGCGAGCACGCGCTTCACGTTGCCGTCGAGGATCGCGGCGCGCGCGCCGAACGCGAACACCGCGATCGCCGCGGCGGTGGAGCGGCCGACGCCCGGCAGCCGCGCGATGGTTTCGGGATCGCGCGGAAACTCGCCGCCGTGCGCCGCCACGACCGCTTGCGCGGCGCGATGCAGGTTGCGCGCGCGGCGGTAGTAGCCGAGCCCGCTCCAAAGCCGCAGCACGTCGTCCTCGTCGGCGGCGGCGAGCGCGGCGAGCGTCGGGAAGCGCGCCACGAAGCGCTCGAAGTATGGAATGACCGTCGCGACCTGCGTCTGCTGGAGCATGATCTCCGAGAGCCAGACGCGGTAGGGATCGCGGGTCGCCTGCCACGGCAGGTCGTGGCGGCCGTGCAGGCGCTGCCACGCCACCAGTCGCTCGGCAAAGCTCACTTCTTGAAGATGCCCTTCAGCGCGTCGAGCGGCGAGGGCTTGGCGCCCTCCGTGCCGCCGCCCTGCCCGCCGCCGAGACGCCTCTCGAGTTCCTTCTGCAGCGCCTGGGTGGCGGCCTCGCCGGCGACCGCGCCGACGTCCACCGTGTAGGTCGGCTGCGCCAGCGGCCCGCTGATCGTGACCGGCACCGTCACGCCCTTGAGCGCGTCGGCCTCCTTGCCGCCCTGCCCCTTGGCGGTGCCGACCACCGTGGCCTTGAGCCGGTAGTCGAGCGTGGCGGCGACGATGTCGACCGTGCCGGCGCCGGCGAGGCGCAGCAGCGGCGACTTGCCGGCGAGATCGTCGTTGCGGGCGACGCCGTCCTTGAGGTGGAACGTTCCGGTCAGCTCCGTGAAGTCGGTGCGGTCGCTGCTGTCCGCCGGCGCCGGCGGGGGCTCCTTGCCGCGCAGCTGGCGCGACACGGTCCTGACCTGGCGGATCGTCTTCTCGAGGTTGATGCCCTTGATGGCGCCGTCCTGCAGCGCGAACGACGCGGTGCCGGCGAGCGCCTTCTTCAGCGCGCTGACCGTCGGCGCCGCGCCGGCGAGATCGACGCGCACCTGGCCCCGCCCCTCCCGCCGATCGGTGACGCCGGCGTCGGTCAGCAGCGGGCCGACCTGCACGCCGGTCAGCTCGCTGCGCACGCTCACGGACGGCGGCGTCGTGGCGGCGAGCGCCGCGGTCCCCGCCAGCTTGCCGTCGTAGAGCGAGGCCTGCGGCGCAAGCTGAAGCCGGCCGCCGGCCGCCTTGACGCCGAGCCGCACGTCGCTGGCGCGCACGTTGGCCGCCTTCAGCGAGCCGATCTTGACGGTGCCGTTCAAGTCGAGACCCTCGAGCGCGGAAAAGTCGAGCGGCGCGTCCGCCGCCGTCGCCGCGGCGGGCGCGCCCCTTTCCGCGGCCGGCTTGGGCTTGGGCTTGTCCGCGGCGCCGCCGGCGGCGGCGAGCCGGTCCACGTCCAGCGTCTCGACCTCGACGTCGAACGCGATCGCCGGCTTGGCGAATTTCTTCACCGACACCACCGCCTTCAGCGGGCTCTCCGCCAGCGTCCCGGCCAGGCTGACTTTCGCGGTCTCGGCTCTGGCGTCGACGTCGACCTCGCCCTTGAGCTCGCCCGCCACCTTGCCGCCGGGGATGTTGGGACCGCTGAGGGCGAACGCCGCGGCGAGCGGCTCGATGCGGAAGCGGCGCGTCTCGAGGCTGCCCGCCACCGGCGCGGTCGCGTCGGCCTTGATGCTGCGCTCGCCCTGGCGGCCCTCGACCTTCAGCGTCAGCGCGCCGGTCTTGAACGCCTTGGCGTCGCCCGTTACGCCCGGCAGCGCGAGATCGGCCGCGATGGTGCCCGCGCCGTTGATCAGGCGCACGGTGGCGGTGGCGCGCTCGCCGCTGTAGCGCTCGCCGCTCATCAAGAGCTTCGGCACGTCGGCGGCGAGGTCCATGCGCTCGTCGCCCCGCTGCCCCACGGCATTGAGCTTGAGGCGCTCGACCGAGAACTCGGCGGCGCCCGGCCGGGCGGTGACGTTGCCGCTCGCCGAGGCCTGGATGCCGCTCCAGTCGCCGGCCTTGCCCGCGGCCTCCAGCAGCAGGTCCTGGACCGCGTAGCGCTTCGCCTCGAGGTTGAGCGTGAGCCGGCCGCGGAACTTGGTCTCGAGGTTCACCTCCGGCTGCTTGCCGGTGACGCGCGTCGTCAGCGCCACGCTGCTCGGCACGTCGTCGGCGATGCGCCCCGTCTTCAGGTTCAGGCCCGTGAGGCCGAGCTCCTGGCCCGTCGCCTCGTCGCGCCAGGTCAGATTGGCCTCGGAGAGGGTGATCTCGTCGATGTCGATGGTGACCGGCCGCGTCGGCGCCGGCTGGCCGCCGGGCGCGGCCGACGGCTTGTCCTTCGGCGGCGCGAGCAGGTCGTCGATGTTGGTGCTGCCGTCCTTGTGGCGCACCACGCCGGCGCGCAGCCCGCGCAGCGCGATCTCGTCGACGACCACCTGCCGGCGCAGCAGCGGCCACGCCGCCACCGCGACGCGGGCGCTCTGGATCGAGGCGAACTCCTCGTCGCGGCCGCGCTCGGACAGCCGCACCGGGCCGAGCACGACGCCCAGCTTCGGAAACACGCTCAGGTGGATGTCGCCCGGCATCTCCAGCGTGCGGCCGGTCCTCTCCTTCACGACCGCGGCGATCTCGGGCTTGTAGCGATTGGCGTCGAAGGTGGCGGCGAAGATCGCCAGCCCGACGACGGCGACGACGACGAGGACGACAACGGCAATGACGGCGTAACGGAGGATTCGGACCATGAACGTGTGCAGGGAAGTGTGAAGCGTCGGCGTGACACTTCGATTATAGCGGCCGCCCGCGCGGCACGGCCGCGGTTCGCCCCGAAACCCGTCCGACCCCGCCGGCGGCGGCGAGTTGCGGCGCGCGCGCGGCGCGTCGAAACTTAAGCGGCCCGCCGACGCTCGAAGCGGGGTACCCTCCTCCCGGCCCCATGCTCAGCATCCGCCGCCTCGCCAAGTCCTACGCCAGCGCCGACCGGCCCGCCGTCTTCGCCGGCGTGTCGCTCGAGCTCGCGGCCGGCGATTACGTCGCGATCATGGGCGAGTCGGGCGTCGGCAAGTCGACCCTGCTCAACCTCGTCGCCGGGCTCGACGTGCCCGATGACGGCAGCATCGTGCTCGACGGCACCGACCTCGCGCGGCTCGACGACGCCGGCCGCACCCGGCTGCGGCGGCGGGCGATGGGCTTCGTGTTCCAGGCGTTCCACCTGCTGCCGCACCTGACGGTGGCGCAGAACGTGGCGCTGCCGCTGGCGTTGAACGGCCTGCCGGACGAGGGTCGCGTCGACCAGCTGCTGGCGGCGCTGGGCCTCGCGGCCAAGGCCGCGCGCTTCCCGCGCGAGCTCTCCGGCGGCGAGATGCAGCGCGTCGCCATCGGCCGCGCACTGGCGCACCGCCCGGCGCTGGTGCTGGCCGACGAGCCCACGGGCAACCTCGATCCCGACAGCGCCGCGCAGGTGCTGGCGCTGCTGCGCGAGCAGCTGAAGCGCGACGGCGCGGCGGGCATTCTGGTCACGCACTCGGCGGCGGCGGCCGCCACCACGGATCGCACCTACGTGCTCACCCGCGACGGCCTCGCGCCGCGCGACGGGCCATGAGCGCCGCCTGGCCGCTGCTGCTGCGCGCCACCGTCACCGGCCCGCTGACGGAGGCGCCGGGCCGGGCGCTGCTCTCGGCGCTCGGCATTGCGCTCGGCGTCGCGCTCGGCTTCGCCATCCACCTGATCAACCGTTCGGCCGCCGACGAGATGTCGGCGGCCACGCGCAGCCTGTTCGGCACCGCCGACCTCACGGTGCAGGGGCCGGCCGCCGGGTTCGACGAGCAGCTCTACCCGCGCCTGGCGCGCGCGCCCGGCGTCGTCGCGGCGAGTCCGGTGGTGGAGGTCGAGGCGCGCGTGATCGGCCGCCGCGACACGCTGACCGTG
>CAZGTK010000108.1:0-277 GCA_964528415.1 uncultured Burkholderiales bacterium
CGCAAGGGCATCGGCTCGGACCGGCGGATCGGCTTCGACTTCCTCTACGCCGGCTGCGGCTACGGCGGCTCGTGCTTCCCGAAGGACATCAAAGCGCTAATGCGCACCGCGCGCGAGCAAGGGCTGGGACTCACGATCCTGAACGCGGTCGAGCACGTGAACGAGCTGCAGAAGGTCAGGCTGCTCGACAAGATCACGACGCGCTTCGGGGAGAACCTCGCGGGCATGCGCTTCGCCGTGTGGGGACTCTCCTTCAAGCCCAACACCGACGACATGC
>CAZGTK010000108.1:287-4757 GCA_964528415.1 uncultured Burkholderiales bacterium
GCGCGAGGCGCCGAGCCGCTCGATCGTGAAGGGGCTGCTGGGCCAGGGCGCGAGCGTGTGCGCCTACGACCCGGTGGCGGTCGAGGAGGCGAAGCGGGTTTTCGGCGGCGAGACGGGTATCGACTACGCCGCGCGCGCGATGGACACGCTGGAGGGCGCCGACGCGCTGGTGATCGTCACCGAGTGGAAGGAATTCCGCAGCCCGGACTTCGAGCGCATCGGCGCAATGCTCGAGCGAAGGGTGGTGTTCGACGGGCGCAACCTCTACGAGCCCGACGTGCTGCAGCGCTACGGACTGGAGTACTACCCGGTGGGAAGGCCCGCGGTCGAAGGGGCGCTGGAGACGGCGCGCAGCCGCCTCACCGCGGCGAAGGTCTGACCTTCGTCACCCCGGCGAAGACGCCGACATCGTCACCCCGGCGAACGCCCCATCACCGTCACCCAGGCGAAGGCGCCGACTTCGTCACCCCGGCGGATGCCGGGGTCCAGGGTTCTTCGCCACACTTCTGGATTCCGGCCCCCGTATCGCGGTACGGGGCAGGCTGCGCCGGAATGACGGCTCACCCTCTCCCCAGCCCTCTCCCATCGAGGGAGAGGGAGTAAGGCGAAAGGCACTGGATTCCGGCCTGCGCCGGAATGACGATCTCTCCTTCGTCACCCCGGCGGATGCCGGGGTCCAGGGTTCTTCGCCACACTTCTGGATTCCGGCCCCGTCTCGCGGTACCGGGAAGGCCGCTATTTGCTCGCAGTCTTCTTCCGTGGCTTCGCCGTCGGCGACGCGGCGTAGGGCGCCAGCTCCTCGCGCAGGATGTAGCGCAGCCGCTTCTCGGTGAGCGGCGGCTCGGACGCGCCGAGGGACTGCCTTAGCGCCTCGTTCATCATGGTCTGGTAGCCGACGCCGGTGGCCTCCGCGCGCGCGCGGAAGGCGTCGAGGACGGCGTTGTCGATGTAGATCGTGATGCGCGTCTTGCCTTTCTCCGCGATCACGGCACGGCGCTTGCCCTTGGAGAAATCGTATTCAGCTTTCATAGCGTTTTCGCTCGCGTTTGTTTGCCTTGCGGGCGGAAATCGGCCGGATGCGGTCGCCGCGCAGGGTGTAGACGACGACCAAGAGTGCCCCGGCGCTGCCCAGGCCGACGGCTACGAACCGCTCTTCGCCGCCGGCTTCGGGGTCCGGGATGTGCAGCGCCAGCGGATCGAGAAAGACGCCCTCCGCATCGGCGAACGAGACGCCGTGCTTTTGAAGGTTGTTGACCGCCTTGGTCGGGTCGAACTCGTACTTCACCGTCGAAGCGTACATATATTGTATGCACGCGGCAAGGGGTGGCGATGCTCGGGTAGCGGTGCGGTAGGGGTGTTTGGTCGAGGATCGAGGGATCACCCTCTCCCCAGCCCTCTCCCGTCGAGGGAGAGGGGGAAGGGGGAAGGCGAAAGGCACTGCATCCCGGCATTCGCCGGGATGACGAGTGTGACGCCTGCGCCAGGATGAGGATCTCTCCCCCGTCAGCCCGGCGAGTGCCCCGACGTCGTCACCCCGAAGAATGCCCCGACGTCGTCACCCCGGCGGATGCCGGGGTCCAGGGGTCTTCACCAGACTTCTGGATTCCGGCCTGCGCCGGAATGACGATCGCTTCTTCGTCACCCCGGCGTATGCCCCGACTTCGTCGCGCCAGCGGATGCTCCATCTTCGTCACCCCGGCGGATGCCGGGGTCCAGTCCTCGTGGCACTAAATCGATCGCGTCTCGCGCGGGAACGACACCTAGGCGCGGTCCTTCACGCTGATCTGCAGCTGCACCTGCAGCGTCGCGGCGGCGTCGCCGAAGTAGGTGCCGTCGATCGGCGCCGCGTCCTCGGGCCGCGTGCCGGCGGCGACGGCGACGTGCGCGTCGGCCACCGCCAGCGCGTGGCTCGGATCGAAGCCGCGCCAGCCGCCGCCCGGCAGGTACACCTCGGGCCACGCGTGCATGTAGCGCCGCTCGCGCTCCTCGTCGCCACGCTGGTAGCCGCTGACGAAGCGCGCGGCGATGCCGTTCAGGCGGCAGACGGCCATGAACAGCACGGCCAGGTCGCGGCACGCGCCCTTGCCGCGGCCCAGCGTCTCGTCCGGCGTCTGCGCCGAGCCGAGCTCGCGAATCTCGCGCTCGAAGTTGTCGTGCAGGTGCTGGTTCAGCGCGCCGAGGAAGCTGAGCGGGTCCTCGGCGCGCTGGCGCAGGTCGTGCGCGAGCTGCGCAACGCCGGAGCCGGCGCCCTCCGCATCCAGATAGGGCGAAAGGCGCCGCTTGAGTCCCGGCGGGTACATCTCCCAGCCGTCGAACGCGGGCAGGTAGTCGAACGCGTTGGTGCGAAGCGTCTCGACCTCCATGCTGACCGCGACGCGGAACGTCTTGCCGCCGTCGATGAACCACGCGCGCGTGGCGAGGTTGCCTTCGACGTCAAAGAAATCCGCGTGGCCAGCCGGCTCCGGCGTGATGACGAGCTCGAAGCGGCGCGTGATCTGCGAGCCGTCTGCGCGGGGCCGCACGCGGAAGGTGTGCGGCGCCAGCACGACGTTGCGCGAGTAGGTGTATTCGGTGACGTGTTGGATCTGGAACAGCATGCCCTCGTGACCCCCGAACGGCGTTTCGTTGTGGATACCGGTTGGATGCGGCGGCGCCGGCGAAGTGCCCCGCTCGACGCCCATCGAATGGGGGCGCGGCGCGCTGACGCGTGCTCCGGCGAATCGCGCGAGCGCAGACCGCATGATACCCGCGTCCGCCGGGACTTCGGCGCGGCCGCGGCGCTCGAGGCCCGCGATCACGCCGGCACGAGGCCGGCGCCGTCGGCCGCGCGGCAGGAGCCAACAAAAAGGGCCGGCTGGGCCGGCCCTCAGGAGACGCAGAGGAGAAAACCGAACGGATGTTACGGGGACAACGCTGAAACGCGTTCGCGCTCAGGTGCGAAGCGCCATGCCCAGGTCGCGCGCCTTCAGGCGCCGCCAGAGCTTGAAGCCGATCAGGCCGAGGCCGGCGACCATCATGGCCCAGGTCTCGGGCTCGGGCACGAGGCTCACGTTGACGCTGTAGGAGCCGGCGCCGCCGGTCGGAATGCCGAAGACGAGCGCAGTGTACGAGCCCAGCGACGACGCCATGAACGAGAAGGATCCCGGCGCGTTGATGCTGCCCATGCTGGCGCCGCCTGTCTTGGCAACCGCCAGCGCGAGCTGCGCGAACGAGTTCGGGAACTCGACGTCGAATAGCGTCGCGGTGTACGGCCCCGGCGTGTCGATCGTGAAGCTGTAGCTGGCCATCTGCGGCCCGCCGCCGACGAAGAAGTCGGTGACTTCCAGCACCGGCGTCGCGGCCCGGGCCACGCCCGCGAACAGGAGCGCGGCGAACAGCGCGACGAATGAACGAGAGAAAAACGAACCCAACTTCATAAGAGCCTCCAACGTTGAATTGAACGCTCTCCTCCGGCTACCACCCCTTGCAAGCGTCGTGCCCGCATCGGAACTTCTCGTCGCGCGAGCCGATTTGTGTGTTGTCAGCGAGTTGCCGACGTTGGGTTTTTCACCCGGCGCACACTCGGCGTGCATCGGCGAATTTTTTCGCACCAGCCGTGTGCATGTTGAATTACGTCAGAACACAAGCGTGGTCCGAGTGTAGCAGTCCAAAACGATAATGCAAGAGGACATTCGCGTAGAAGCCGATGGGGAGCGGTTCTACGAGGAGTCAAACCTCTCGCTTTGCGAGGTTTGCGCGCAGCCGTCACGCCGATGCAATGTTCGCGACGCGTGCGACGTCGAAGAGAGCGTTGCTTGTCGTCGGTGTGAGACACGCGGCGCAACGCGCGCCGCGCGTGCGATGCGCGAAACCTAACGAAGCGATCGATTTCGACTGCGTCGGGTGCGTTCGTGTTGAGCACGGGCGATGGCGGGGCGTACTCGACCCGAGATGCCATCGCGCGCAGTCGCGGCCCGTCCGTGCACGAACGCTCGCTCCTGCGAGGCATTCGCTTGCCCCGACCCAGCGCAGGACAGAGCGGCGCTTTCGGCCAGTGACGCCGATCGCCGACAGTCGCTCCGGCCGGTGCGGACGCGGCGGCGCGCGCCCGCGAAGCAGCCCTGGACCCCGGCATTCGCCGGGGTGACGAAGTTGGGACGTCCGCCGGCGTGATGAGGTCGGGCGCTCGATGGTGCGACGAAGTCGCGGCGTTCCACGTGACGATTTACGCCCTCTCCCTCGATGGGAGAGGGTTGGGGAGAGGGTGAACCGTCATCCCGCGCAGACTCTTCATCCGTCATTCCGGCGCAGGCCGGAATCCAGATAATCCGATCCGTGGCCCTGGATCCCGGCATTCGCCGGGGTGACGAAGTTGGGACGTCCGCCGGCGTGATGAAGTCGGGCGCTCGATGGTGCGACGAAGTCGCGGCGTTCGCCGTGACGATTTACGCCCTCTCCCTCGATGGGAGAGGGTTGGGGAGAGGGTGAACC
>CAZGTK010000108.1:4857-7549 GCA_964528415.1 uncultured Burkholderiales bacterium
GTGATGCCGGCCCTTGCCGGCATCCAGGGAGTCTGTCGGGAATCGCGCCTCGAAGCGCGGGCGGGCCGCGCGGAGAAAATCAGCCGCGCGCGCGGCGGCGCATGGCCGCTGCCAGCAGCAGCAGGCCGGCGGCGAGCATGGCCCAGGTGGAAGGCTCCGGCACGGGCGTCACGCCGCGCACCTCGAACACGTAGTCGTTGAAGTCGTAGTCGAACGGGCCGTTGGCGTTGAGCGGGCCGACGCGGTCTTCGAACGCGATGAAGTAGCTGTCGCCGCCCGACGACTTCAACGTCACCATCCAGTCCGCGGCGAGGCCGGAGTTGGCGTAGCCGGTGAGCGAGGTGTCGCTGGCGATGCGGTAGTTCTGGGTGAGGTTGTTCAGCACCCAGGCGAATGGCGACGACGGCGCGGCGATCGAGATGAAGGAGCCCAGGCGGAACAGGTCGCCGCCGGTCGGCAGCGTCTCGACTCCCACCTTCTTGTTGCTGAGAGGCGACGCGATGATCGACGCGAACGAACCGCCGCCGCTGCCGATGCCCAGCCCGGAGGCGTCGCCGGCGTAACGCGCGATGGCGCGAACCTCGATCGTCGATCCGGTGGCGCGCCAGAGCGTGTCGTAAGCGTCGTCGACGCGGGTCAGCGTCACGCCGCGGTCGGATTGAATCAGGCTCTGGATCGACGCCTTGCCCGCGTAGCCGCCGCCGGACGGGCAGTTGCCGCCCTCGAGGCAGCGCTCGCTGCCGTTGCCCGCGCCCAGCGGATTCACCACGGTGAGCGCCGCGGCGGGCGCCGCGGCCCCCAGGAACGCCGCGCCGGCGATGCCGGCCAGCGCAAACGTGAACTTCATCGATGACCCCCGGTTCCGCCGCCTTCTCGGGTGGTTCGTGCGGCGCTCGATGCCGGTAAAGCTACCAAATCGGCAGGTTCTTCGCTGCGATCGCCTTTGCAAACTTTTGTCAGGACCTCGGCCAGGGCAGGCGCCGCCTAGGCGGAAGACGTTGATTTATCCAACGTAGCGGCGCGATCGAGGGAAGGCAATAGGACGCCGGCCGCCGCCGCGCCGATCGCGTCCGCCAGCAGGTCCCAGACGCTGGCGTCCCGATGCGGCAGGGTGGCCTGGTGCAGCTCGTCGGCGACGCCGACGCCGATGGCGACCAGCGCGGCCCAGAGCGCGCCCCGCGCCCCGCCCGCGAGCCACAGCACGCCGGTGAGGACGAAGTAGTAGGCGAAGTGCGCGAGCTTGTCCCAGGGCGGCGGGAACAGGCCGGCCGCCATCTCCTGGCGCCCGCCGACGAAGAGCGCCGCGATCATGACCGCCGCCGCGGCGGCCCAGAACACGCGGGCCGGCCGGGTCACCGCCCAGGCGGGAAGCGCAACCTTCAAGCGGGCTTGTCGACGCGTGCGTACGCGTCCTCGAAGCGCACGATGTCGTCCTCGCCGAGGTACGCACCGGACTGCACTTCGACGATCTGCAGCGGGATCCTGCCGGGGTTCTCCAGCCGGTGCGGCACGCCGAGCGGGATGTAGGTGGACTGGTTCTCGGAGAGCACGAGGGTCTCGTCGCCGCGCGTGACCTTGGCGGTGCCCACCACCACGACCCAGTGCTCGGCGCGGTGGTGGTGCATCTGCAGCGAGAGCTTCTGCCCGGGGTTGACCGTGATGCGCTTCACCTGGAAGCGGTGGCCGTTGTCGATGCCCTCGTAGGAGCCCCACGGCCGGTAGACGCGCGTGTGACTGAGGTGCTCGTTGCGGTTGCCGTTGCGCAGATCCTCCACCAGCTGGCGCACGCGCTGCGCCTCGTCGCGGTGGGCGACCAGCACGGCGTCGGCGGTCTCGACGACCACCAGGTTTTCGACGCCGAGCGCCGCCACCAGCCGGCGCTCGGACGAAACGTAGCAGCCGCGCGCGCCGTCGAGCTTGACGTCGCCGCGCGTGACGTTGCCGCTGCTGTCCTTGTCGCCGACTTCCCACAGCGCCTTCCACGAGCCGAGGTCGGTCCACGCGAACGCGACCGGCAGCACGGCCGCCTTGTCGGTATGTTCCATCACCGCGTAGTCGATCGACACCGAGGGATTGTCCGCGAACGCCTTCGCGTCCAGGCGCAGGAAGTCGAGATCGCGATGCGCGCCGGCGAGAGCGGCGGTCGTGGCCGCGACCACCGCCGGCTGCAGCCGCTCCAGCTCGGCGAGAAAGTCCGCGGCGCGAAACAGGAACATGCCGCTGTTCCAGTAGTGGCTGCCGGAGGCGACGAAGCGCTGCGCCGTCTCCTCGTTGGGCTTTTCGAGGAAGCGCCCGACGCGGAACACGCCGGGCGCGCCGGCGAGCGCGTCGCCGCGCTCGATGTAGCCGTAGCCGGTCTCGGCCCAGCGCGGCGCGACGCCGAAGGTGACCAGCTTGCCGGCCGACGCCGCCGGCAGCGCGGCCACGACCGCCGCGCGCAGCGCCGCGGCGTCGGGGATGTGATGGTCGGCCGGCAGCACCAGCATCAGCGCGTCGGGATCGTGGCTGCGCCGCCACAGCGCGGCGGCGGCGATGGCCGGCGCGGTGTTGCGCGCGCACGGCTCCAGCACCAGCGCCGCCGGCGTGACGTCGATGCCGCGCAGGTGCTCGGCCGCCATGAACCGATGATCGTTGTTGGCCACGACCACGGGCGCACGCAGGCCGGGCAGGCCGCCGAGCCGCAGCAGCGTCT
>CAZGTK010000109.1:0-7504 GCA_964528415.1 uncultured Burkholderiales bacterium
ACCTGCTCGACATGGGCACGGTGTGGAAGGCGGCGTCCAAGGACGAAGACCTGTTCGAGGGCGCCGACCGCAAGACGGGCAAGGCGAAGTGGACCGCGACGCGCGTCGATCTCGTGTTCGGCTCGAACTCAGAGCTGCGTGCGCTGGCGGAAGTCTACGGCTCGGCGGACGGGCAGACGAAGTTCGTGCACGACTTCGTCGCCGCCTGGACCAAGGTGATGAACCTGGACCGCTTCGACCTCGCCGCGCAGGCGGCCGCGGGAGGCCGGCGACGCGGGACCGGCGCGCCCCGGGCCCGGCGGCGGGCGCCGGCCGCCCCGGGACCGGCACGACGAGGGCGGCAAGGAAGGCGACGGGCGCGCCGGCGCCTTCCGGAAACCCGCGAGCCGCCCGTCGGGACGGCGCTCGGCAACCCCGGGCGCCGTTATTTCTTTGAACAGCGCCGGTCGGACGATGTTCAGGGCGTCGACAAAAGCGGGGCAGCCGCGCCCCAGCCCATGCCGTACGGGTATCGAGGCCTCCGGATTCGCGCTATCGTGTTCGCTGTCGGTCCGGTTCGCCGCCGGATGACCGTCGAGGAGCGCCGCGATGCCCATCCAGGTCGAGCTGGTCGCCATGCCCGAGGAACCCGTGGGGCCGCGGGAGGCGATCGAATTCCTCGTGCAGTTCGTCGAGTGGCTGGAAGGCTTCTTCTACGAGGTGGCCGAGAACCGCTTCGATGACGACGAGGCGGCAGGCGGCCCGCTGTTCCACGCGACGCAGATCGAGTTCCTGCCCGAGGTGCTGGCGGAGATGGATCGGGACGGGCACTTCAAGCGGCTGCGCGAAGCGATCGCCGGCGCCGAGCCGCAGGCGCTGCACGCCCACGGCCTGTACGGCGCGCAGCTGAGCTGGAAGCTTTCGAACATCAACTTTTCCCTGACGCGGTTCATCGAGGAGCGCAGCGCGTCGCTGCTGGAGCGCCTGCTGGACAGCGTCGACGCACTGCTGGACAGCGTGCTCGGCGCGGTGCCGGGCGGCTCCGCGGTCAAGGAGCTGAAAGAGGCGGTGCGCAACAGTATCGCGCTCGGTGGGCGCTGATCGCGGCGGCGCTCCGGCGGCGAGGCGAGGCGGAGGTCCCATGCGTCAGCGCGCGAGCGGCAACAGGGCGCTCGTCATCTCCCGTTTGCTCCCGGGCGAGCTTCCGGCCTTCGCGGCGGGCCGCTCTCCGCCCGACTTCACCAGCCCGGTCGCCTAGACGCGACCGGGCCCTTCGAGCGAACCGAAAGAATGGCGGACGCGGAACACCTGGCGAAACTCAACGAGGGCGTCGAGGCCTGGAACGCGTGGCGCAAGCGCGATCCTCGCGCCGTCCCGGATCTGCGCGACGCGAACCTCTCCGAATACGACCTCGACGGCGTCGACTTCGAAAACACCAGCCTCTGGCAGGCCACCTTGAGCGGTGCGTACCTGCGGGACGCGGTCCTGACGAAAGCGTACATGTACCGGGCCGACCTCCAGGACGCCGACTTGAGCCGGGCGAATCTCGCCGGTGCGCAGCTGACGGAGGCGTCGCTTCGATCCGCGCGGCTGGCTGAAGCGGACCTGCGCAACGCCGACCTCCGGGACGCGGACTTGACGGCGGCAGACCTCCGGGGCGCGAACCTCGGCGGCGCCATCCTGAACGGCGCGACGCTGGTGGACACCAACCTCGACGGTGCGAACCTGTCGGGCTGCGCCGTTTACGGCATCGCCGCCTGGAACGTGAGCCTGCGCTCGGCGATTCAATCGAATCTGGTCATCACGGCGCACGGCGAATCGCCGGTCCAGGTCGACAACCTCGAGGTGGCGCAGTTCATCTATCTTCTGCTGCACAACGAGAAGATCCGCGAGGTCATCGACACGGTCGGCAAGAAGGCGGTCCTCATCCTGGGCCGCTTCACCGCGGAGAGAAAGGCAGTCCTCGATGCGATCCGCGACGCGCTGCGCACGCACGGCTACCTGCCGATCCTTTTCGACTTCGAGAAGCCCGGCAGCCGCGACACGCACGAGACGATCGTCACCCTGGCCAGCATGGCGAGGTTCATCGTTGCCGACATCACGGATCCGAAGAGCATCCCGCAGGAGCTGGGGTCGATCGTTCCGAACCTTCCCTCGGTCCCGGTGCAGCCGGTGCTGCAGGCGGGCTACGAGCCTTGGGGAATGTACGACCACATCGTCCGCTACCCTTGGGTCCTGCCGGTGTTTCGCTACGAGAGCGGCGAGGCGCTGGTCGCGGAACTCGCTTCCAGGGTAATCCGTCCCGCGGAAGCGATGGCCGACCGCCAGCGTCCCGGTTAGGACATGCCTCGTTCGCGTCGCGCCCGTCGCCGACCCGCGCGCGATCGCCATCCCGCGCCGCGCCGGGTCTCTGCGCGGCACGACGAGTTCGACCGGGCGTCCCCTTGGGGGGCGGCCGCTCCGGCCCCGCCGGGGAACCGAACAACGCTGCCCGACCTTCGCTGACCCGAGATCGCCATGACGACCTTCCGCAAGAAATCCGCTTCCGCCGACCACGCCCGCCGGCTGCTCGAGCCCGGCCCCGTCGTGCTGGTGAGCTCCGCGCACCGCGGCGAGCGCAACGTCATGACGCTCGGCTGGCACATGATGCTGGGCTACGACACGGTCGGCGTCTACATCTGGGACCAGAACGACAGCTGGTCGCTGATCCGCGGAAGCCGCGAGTGCGTGATCAACGTGCCGACCGCCGAGCTGGCGCGGGCGGTGGTCGGCATCGGCAACTGCCACGGGTCCGAGGGCGACAAGTTCGACCGGTTCGGCCTCACCGCCGTCGACGGGGATCGGGTCGGCGCGCCGATGATCGCCGAGTGCTACGCCAACCTCGAGTGCCGGCTCGTCGACACGAGCCTGATCAAGCGCTACAGCCTGTTCGTGCTGGAGGTGGTGAAGGCGCATGTCGCCACGTCGCCGCGCTGGCCGGCGACGCTGCACTACCGCGGCGACGGGCAGTTCATGATCGCGGGGCGCAACGTGAGCTACCGGCGCTGGTTCAAGCCGGAGATGCTGGCGTAGCGGCCCGGGCCGACGCGCGGGCCATCCGGCCAAACCGCTAGCGCAGCCGCGCGCGGCGGTCTACAACGGGACAAGGCGCGCCATTTTTCGGGCGAATCATGGCGGGCCGTCGCGACGGCACGAATTTCTTCGGCGATGGCTGAACCGGTGAGCGACGAGCAGCTCGACGCGGCCACGGCGTACGAGGCGCTGATGGTGCCCGCGCTCTTCGGGCAGTGGGCGGGGCGGGTCGTTGACGCCGCGGCGATCCGGCCAGGACAGCGCGTGCTCGACCTCGGGTGCGGAACCGGGGTGCTCGGCCGCGTGGCCGCCGCTCGCGCCGGTCCCGCCGGTCGCGTGGTCGGGATCGACCCCAATCCCGGCATGCTGGCGGTGGCGCGGCGGCTCGCGCCCGGGGTGCATTGGCAGCGTGGCGTCGCCGAGTCGTTGCCGTTCCCGGAGGAAACGTTCGACGCCGTCGTCAGCCAGTTCAGCCTGATGTTCTTCGAGGATCGGGCCGCGGCGGTGCGCGAGGCGCTGCGCGTGCTGGCGCCGGGAGGGCGGCTCGCCATCGCCGTATGGGACGCGCTCGACAACATCCCCGCGTACGCGGCGGAGGTGGCGTTGCTCGAGCGGCTCGCCGGTCGGCAGGCGGCCGACGCGCTGCGCGCGCCGTTCGCGCTCGGGAATCGCGCTGCGCTCGCCGCCTTGTTCGCGGACGCGGGCGCCGGACGCGTCGAGCTCGAAACCGCGCCGGGCACCGCGCGATTCCCCGGCGTGCGCGTCATGGTGGAGGCGGACCTCAGGGGGTGGCTTCCGGTCATGGGCGTCGTGCTCGCCGAGCAGCGGATAGGCCGGATTCTCGAGGACGCGGAGCGCGTTCTCGGACGCTACGTGGCGGCGGACGGGACGGTCGCATTCCCGCTGTCGGCCCATGTCGTCACGGTGACGAAGGACGACAGCACGGCGGCGCCGCTCACCTGACCGGAGCACGGCCGTATGGTAGTTTCCCGGATGCGGCGCCGGGAGGCGGGGGCGCCCCGACGCGGCGACGCGTTCAAGATAGGAATAAAGGACGGAAGAATGCGCTTCAGCAGATGGATTTACGCGGGCTCGGTCATCGCGCTCCTCGCATCGGCGGGGGCACAGGGCGCGCCGGTTCCGAAATCCCCCGAAGAGGGCGGCCCGCGCAACTGGGAGGTCACCGGCGTCTCCGGCGCGCTTAACGTGCGCGAGCAGCCGTCCACCAAGGCAAAGGTGGTGACCACCTTCCGGCGCGGCGCGATTCTCAGCAACCTAGGCTGCCAGCTTGGCGAGGGCCGTGCGTGGTGCGACGTGCAGCCGCTCGAAGGCGGCCCGCGCGGCTATGTCGCCGCGGAGTTCCTGAAGCCGGCGGTGTCGCCGGACGGCAGTGCCAAGATGGGCCCGGACGACTCGGCGCTGCGCGCGGGGCAGGGCAAGTTCGACGCCAACGGCAGGATTCCCTGCGCGCAGCACAAGGGTCAGCCGATGGGGCAATGCGAATTCGGCGTCGCGCGCGCCGGCGGCGGCTACGCGACCGTCGTCGTCAAGCGGCCCGACGGGCGCAACCGCGCCATCTTCTTCACCATGGGAAGACCCATCGGCGCCGACACCAGCCAGGCGGACGGCTATCCCGAGTTCCGCGCCACCAGGGAAAGCGACCTCAACATCATCCGCATCGGCGACGAGCGCTACGAGATCCCCGACGCCGTCGTGCTGGGCGGCTGATCCGGGCGCCCGGGGGCCGCGCGGTCCCGCCGTGTCGCGCGGCGGCGCGCAGCCGTCCGGCGCGCGTTCACCCGTGTTAGGGTTCGCCCAGTCGATTCGCTGGCGCCGCGCGCAACCGGCGCCGTCCCCATCGCGCCGCAAGCACCGGGCATGGACATCGCAACGCTCATTTCGACCTACGGCTACCTCGCGGTCCTCGTCGGCGCCTTTCACGAGGGCGAGACGGTAATGGTGCTCGCGGGCTTTGCGGCGCCCCGCGGCTACCTGGAGCTGCCCTGGGTGATCGTCGCCGCGTTCGCCGGCACGCTCTGCGGCGACCAGCTCTATTTCTACCTCGGCCGGCGCCACGGCGCCGCCTGGCTCGCGCGGCGGCCGCAATGGCGTGCCCGGGCCGACGAGGTGACGCGGCGCCTGGAGCGGCATCAGACGCTGTTCATCCTGAGCTTCCGTTTCATCTACGGCGTGCGCACGGTCTCGCCGTTCGCGATCGGGCTGAGCCGCATCTCGGCGCTGCGCTTCCTGGCGCTCAACACGGTCAGCGCGGCGGTGTGGGCGGCGCTGGTCGCCGGGCTCGGCTACGCGTTCGGCCAGGCGCTGGAGGCGCTGCTCCACGACGTCGAGCGCTACGAGGCCTGGGTGCTGGGCGCCGCGATCGTGCTCGCCGTCGGCGTGCGCCTCGCCCTGCGCGCGCGCGAGCGCCGCCGGGACGCCGATGGTCCGCGCGACTGAAGGGCCTGGGGACCGGCCCGGGCGCGGCGCGGTGCGGCTGCGGCCGGCGACGCCGGCGGACCTCGGCCTGCTGCGGCGCTGGGACGAGCAGCCCCACGTGGTGGCGTCGGATCCCCACGACGACTGGGGCTGGGAGACCGAGCTCCGGCGCACGCCCGACTGGCGCGAGCAGCTCATCGCGGAGGTGGACGGGCGGGCGGTCGGCTTCGTGCAGATCATCGATCCTGCGCGCGAGGACAGCCGCTACTGGGGCGACGTGGCGCCGGACCTGCGCGCCGTCGATCTCTGGATCGGCGAGGCGCGCGACCTGGGGCGCGGGTACGGCACGCAGATGATGCGGCTCGCGCTCGAGCGCTGCTTCGCCGATCCCGCCGTCGCCGCGGTGCTGGTCGATCCGCTGGCGGACAACACGCGCGCGCACCGCTTCTACCGGCGGCTCGGTTTCCGGGCGGTGGGGCGCCGCCGCTTCGGCCGAGACGACTGCTTGGTGCACCGGCTGGAGCGCGCGGAGCACGTCGCGCGCCGCGACGCGGACAGCGACGGGCGGGGCGGTTAAACTGGTACGCTCGCGGCGGCGCATCCGGCCGCCGCGCCGAGCCTGCCCGCAGAAAGGACGATCCATGCCGCAAACGCAATCCGCCGCCCGCGCCGGCGTCGAGTTCGTCGGGGGGGACCGCCTCCGCGCCACACCCGGCGCGGCGCACGACGGGTCGGGCGTGGCCGCATGACGCAGCCGGCCGACATCCTGCTGCCGATGGTGGCGCTGGCCGCGTTGACCGCCGCGGTCTGGGTGCGGCTCTACGTCGAGCGCCTCGGCGAGATGGCGCGGCGCGGCATCGATCCGCAGGCGATCGCGACCTCGCGCGCGCGCGACGAGACGCTGCGCAAGACCGCCGCCGCCGACAACTTCCGCAACCTGCTGGAACTGCCGGTGCTGTTCTATGCCCTGTGCCTCGCGCTCGTCGCCGCGGACGCGGTCTCGCCGCTGTTCGTCGGCGGCGCGTGGGTCTACGTGGCGCTGCGCGCCGTGCACAGCGCGATCCACTGCACGTACAACGGCGTCGTGCACCGGTTCCTGGCCTACGTCGCCAGCTCGGTCGTCCTGTTCGGCCTCTGGGGCGCCTTCGGCGCGGTCCTGCTCGGGCGATGATGGCGGAGCTCGCCGGCGCGGAGTCGGTCCGGAAGCGCCGCGGGCGCGGCGCGAGCGTCCCGCGGCGGCCGCGCGGATGACGGCGGGAGTTCGTCGAGGACGCATGGCGTGGCGCTGGTTCTGATCGGGCCGTTCGGGATCGGCAAGACGACGCTGGCGCGGCTCACGTCGGCGCGGCTTGGGGGTGCCGCGGCATTCGCTCGACGAGCTCGGCGGGCGTTACGGCGCGCCGCCGGCCGGCCACGGCCACGATTCGGCGGCGCTCGAGGCGTGGCACGCCGAGGTGGTGCCGCGCTTCCTGCGGGACCACGCCGGCGAGGATTGCGTGCTCGACCTGGGCGCCGGTCACGCCGTGTTCTCGGGCGCCAACCTGGAAACGGTTCGGCCCGCGTTCGCCGCGCATCGCGTGGTGCTGCTGCTGCCGGCGCGGGGGATCGACGAATCGCTGGCGCTGCTGGCGCGCCGCAACGAAGCCAACGCGGAGAAACGGGATCGGCCGCACGCCGTGTGGAACCGCTATTTCCTCTCGCACCCGGCCCCGGCGGCGCTGGCGGCGCGCACGGTCTACCTCGGCGAGCGCGACGCGCAGTCCGTGGCGGAGGAGCTGGCGGGGCTCTACCGTGACGCGTGAAGGCACGCTCGGGCGGCGCGTTCGAGGCGGCCCGCGGTGAGCGCGGCCGGCGGCCGGCTCGCCCTCGTTGCGTGGGCGGCGTTCGTGTTCGGGCTGTTCGGCCCCGTCGCCGGCTACCAGTTCTGGGCGCTGGTGCAGTTCCCGCCGCAGCTGATCCTGTTCTCGCCGTCGCTGGCGTGGGCCATGGCCTACGGCTGGCTGCCGGCGCTCGCGGC
>CAZGTK010000110.1:0-7496 GCA_964528415.1 uncultured Burkholderiales bacterium
GAGGAGTGAGCCCATGGCGTTGCCGAGCCGGGTGAGGATCGTCGAGGTCGGCCCTCGCGACGGCCTGCAGAACGAGCCGAAGACGGTGCCGGTCGAGGTAAAAGTCGGCCTCGTCGAGCGGCTGGCGGAGGCCGGCGTGCGCGTGATCGAGTCCGGCAGCTTCGTCTCGCCGAAGTGGGTGCCGCAGATGGCCGATTCGGACCGCGTGTTCGCGGGCATCAGGCGGCGCCCCGGCGTGACCTACACGGCGCTGGTGCCGAACCGCAAGGGCCTGGAGGCCGCGCTCGCCTGCGGCGTCGAGGAGGTGGCCGTGTTCGCCGCGGCGACCGAGGCCTTTTCCCGCCGGAACACCAACTGCTCGGTTGCCGAGGGCGTCGAGCGCTGCCGCGACGTCGCCGGGGCGGCGCTCGCGGCGGGCGTACGGGTGCGCGGCTACATCTCGGTCGTGCTCGGCTGCCCCTACGAGGGCGAGGTCGATCCGGCGGCGGTCGTCGAGGTCGCGCGCGCGCTGGACGGCATGGGCTGCTACGAAGTGTCGCTGGGCGACACCATCGGCACCGGCACGCCGGGCAAGACGCGCGCGCTCGTGGAGCGCTGCGCCGCCCACGTTCCCGTCGAGCGGCTGGCGGTGCACTGCCACGACACCTATGGCCAGGCGCTCGCCAACTGCTACGCTGCGCTCGAGGCCGGGGTGGCCGTGATCGACGCCTCCGTCGCCGGGCTCGGCGGCTGCCCGTACGCGAAGGGCGCCACCGGCAACGTCGCCACCGAGGACGTCGTCTACATGCTGCACGGGCTCGGCATCGAAACCGGCATCGACCTCGACCGCCTGATCGCGGCCGGCGAGTACATTGCCGGCTTCCTCGGCCGCCCCGGCAATTCGAAGGCGGCCCGCGCCATTGCCGCCAAACGCGCGGCCTGACCGTTTTTCGACAGTGGTTCCCTCCCCCTGCATCAACGTCTGCGTCATCGACCCCGGCACCGGGTGGTGCCGCGGTTGCCTGCGCACGCTCGACGAGGTGGCCGCCTGGACCACCTACTCCGACGCCGAAAAGCAGGCGGTCCTCGACCGCCTGGACGGGCGGCGCGAGGCGGCCGGCGGCGCTCCGTCCGACCGTCCGTCGGCCCCGCGGTAGCGCCCGGCGGACCCCCGTCCGCCCATGGCACGGAAGCTGCTACCTTGTTTTTCAGTCGCGCCGGAACGGGCCTGATGCCCCCGGCCAGCCGAAGGAACCTCCCATGACGCAACACCCCGCCGCCGCCGATGGCGCCGGCCTGAGAAGGACCCTGTTCCTGATCTTCGCGGTTTCGGGCTTTTCCGGCCTGATCTACGAATCGATCTGGAGCCACTACCTGAAGCTCTTCCTGGGCCACGCCGCGTATGCCCAGACCATCGTCCTGGCGATCTTCATGGGCGGCATGGCGATCGGTTCCGCGATCGCCGCGCGGTTCACGTCGCGCTGGCGCGGCCTGCTGATGGGCTACGCGGTGGTCGAAGGCCTGGTCGGCGTCGCGGCGATCGCGTTCCACGGCGTCTTCGTCGGCCTGATGGACGTCTCCCACGCCTCGGTGCTGCCGGCCCTCGGCTCGCCGGCGCTGGCGCAGGCCTACAAGTGGACGCTCTCCGGCCTGCTGATCCTGCCGCAGTCGATCCTGCTGGGGATGACCTTCCCGCTCATGAGCGTCGGCATCATCCGCCGCGTGCCGCAGGCGCCGGGCTCCGTCCTCGCGATGCTCTACTTCAGCAACAGCATCGGCGCAGCCATCGGCGTGATGGCGGGCGGCTTCTTCCTGATCGGCCGGCTGGGGCTGCCCGGCACGATCCTCACCGCGGGCCTGATCAACGTCGCGCTGGCGCTGACGGTGTGGGCGCTGCTCAAGCGAGAGGGCGGCGAGCCGCTGCCGGCGCCCGCCGCCGCGGGCACGGACCGATCTGCCGAGGGCCGCCGCTGGTACCACTTCCTGCTGCTGGCCGCGGCCATCACCGGCCTCGCGTCGTTCCTGTACGAGATCGCGTGGATCCGCATGCTGGCGATGGTGCTGGGCAGCTCGACGCACGCGTTCGAGCTGATGCTCTCCGCGTTCATCGCCGGCCTCGCGTTCGGCGGCCTGTACGTGCGCCGCATCATCGACCGTCTGAGCGACCCCGCCGGCTATCTCGGCTGGGTGCAGGTGATCATGGGCGTGCTGGCGCTCTCCACGCTGGCCACCTACGGCAACACCTTCCAGTGGATGGAGGGGATCGTCGCCACGTTCAGCCGCACCGAGCCCGGCTACACCGGCTTCCTGGTCGCGAGCCACGCGGTGGCCCTGCTCCTGATGCTGCCGGCCACCGTCTGCGCCGGCATGACGCTGCCGCTGATGACGTTCATGCTGCTCAAGCGCGGCGTCGGCGAAAAGGGCGTCGGCGCGGTGTACGCGGCGAACACGGTGGGCGCCATCATCGCGGTGGCGCTGGGGGTGCACCTGCTGATGCCCGCGATCGGCGCCAAGGGCATGATCGTGCTCGGCGGCGCGCTCGACATCGCGCTCGGGATCGCGTTCTTCGCGCTCGCCTCGCGGCCGCTGCTCAAGCGCTACGCGCCGGCCCTGGCGGCCGGCGCCGCCGTGTGCGTCGCAGCGTTCGCCGTCAGCGTCGACCTCGATCCGCGCAAGATGGCCTCCGGAGTGTTCCGCACCGGCAAGGCGACCGTCGAGGAGGGTTCCGAGGTGCTGCGCCACCGCGACGGCAAGACCGCGACGGTCAGCCTGGTGCGCACACGCAACGGCAAGATCGGCGTGCTCACCAACGGCAAGTTCGACGCCACCATCGCGCCGCCGGGCGAGCCCACCGCGGCGGACGAGATCACGCAGGTTCTGATGGGCGTGATCGGCCTCGCCTCGCACCCGAAGGCGAAGACCTTCGCCAACATCGGCTTCGGCTCCGGCATGACGACGCATGCGCTGCTCGCGTCGCCGCGCCCGACCCGGGTCGACTCGATCGAGATCGAGCCGGAGATGGTGCTCGCCGCCCGGGAGGGCTTCGGCGACTGGGTCGGGCGCGCGTTCAACGACCCGCGCAGCCATATTCATCACGAGGACGCCAAGACCTTTTTCTCGGTCAACGGCAGCCGCTACGACGTCATCATCTCCGAGCCGTCGAACCCGTGGGTGAGCGGCGTCGCTTCCCTGTTCACCACCGAGTTCTACCGCCAGGCCGCGTCGCACCTCAATCCGGACGGCGTGCTGGTGCAATGGATCCAGCTCTACGAGGTGGACGTCGACATCGTCGCGTCGATCATCAAGGCGATGTCGCCGGTGTTCGCCGACTGGGAGATCTACGCGCCCGACGAGGTCAACCTGATCCTGCTGGCAAAGGTCGAAGGCAAGCTCGGCAAGCTCGACGCCACGGTGCTGACCGAAGGCGAGGTGCCGGCGACGCTGCACCGCGTGGACCTGCGCGGCGTGGCCGACATCGAGGTACGGCGCATCGGCGGCAAGGCGCTGCTCGGCCCGCTGTTCGCCTCGTTCCCGGCGCCGGTCAATTCCGACTATTTCCCGTACGTCGATCTGAACGGCTTCCGCGGCGTGTTCCTGCAGCGCTCGGCGCACTGGATCACTGCGGTGGGCATGGCGCCATACCCGGTCGCGGAGATGCTGGAAGGCGTGGCATTGCCCGACCCCGATCACGTCACGCCCTACGACATCTATTCGCGCACGCTGCAGACCGCCGACGCGGCCCGCCTGGCCCGCGGCGACGCATCGCAGGCCTCCGCGCTGCCGGTGTGGCTGCACAAGGACCACCGCTCCGCCCGGCTGCACGGCTCGCCGTGCCACAGCGTCGACCACATGGATGCCTGGCTCGACGCCGCGTTCTCCGTGGCCCATGCCACCGGCGGACACCTCACCCCCGCGCAGTCGAAGGCGCTGTGGGAAGACATCGCCCCGGCGACGTGCCGCACCGCCCTTTCCGCCGAGGCCACCGCGTGGCTGAGGCTGTTCGAGGCCGTGGGGCGGCGCGACGCCGCCAGGATGGCGGAGCTCGCCACCGGGCTGCTGATGGAGGGCGAGAGCCGCAAGAGCGCGATCTACCAGCGTTACCTCGTCTCGGCCGCGATGCTGGGCCATCTCGCGAGCGGAAACCGGCAGGCTGCGCAGCAGCTGTGGCGGTCGGCCGGCGCGCAGCTGATGCAGAAAGACCCGAACGACCTGACCTTGCGCCTGCTGGGCGCGCACGCGATGCTCTGACGCCGGTCGAGCCGACGGCGCGGCAGGCCTAGCGCAGCAGCGCGGAGGCGGCGACCGGCGCTTCCGCCGGCAGGTCGTCCTCGTCGGACTCGTCGACCAACGGCTCGCCCCGGCGGGAGACATCCAGGCGCGGGACGTGCAGCACCTCGAAGGTGCCGTCGTAGTGCTCGACCACGGCGGTGCAGCTCTCCACCCAGTCTCCGCAGTTGAGATAGAGCACGTCGCCGATCTTTTTCATCTCGGCGTGGTGGATATGGCCGCACACCACGGCGTCGAAGCCGCGGCGCCGCGCCTCCCTCGCGAGCGAGTCCTCGAAGTCGCTGATGAAGTTCACGGCGCCCTTGACCCGGTGCTTGATCGCCGCCGACAGCGACCAGTAGCCCAGGCGCAGCGCCGCGCGCACGCGGTTGAAGTGGCGGTTCAGCCACAGTAGGAACTCGTAGCTGTGATCGCTCAGCAGCGCGACCCAGCGATGGTAGCGCGTCACCAGGTCGAAGTCGTCGCCGTGGATGATCCACAGCTTCTGGCCGTTCAGCGCGTGGTGGACGTCCTCCGCCACCAGCTCGATCTCGCCGAGGCGGGTCGGCAGGAACTGGCGCAGGTGCTCGTCGTGGTTGCCGGGAATGAAGCGCACGCGGGTGCCCTGCCTCGCCATCTTCATCACCCGCCGGACGATCTTGTTGTGCGCGGGCGGCCACCAGATGTAGCGGCGGATGGCCCAAATGTCGACGATGTCGCCGACAAGGTAGAGGTATTCGGCTTCGAAGCTCTTGAGGAAGCGAAGCAGCGCCCTATCCTGGCAGTTCTTCGTGCCCAGGTGAACGTCCGAGATCCAGACCGTGCGGTAGCGGGTCTTCGGCGCTTTCAACGCATCTCCGGCATGGCGCGCTGCGATGGCGCGGATTGTGACCGCCGATTGATACGGTTTTTTTGCAGTGCGCAGGTTTTCTGCCGGCGTTAACGGCGCCGCAACATGCCGGCAACCTCCGTGCAACGGCCGTTCATTACGCTGCCGCCATTCCCACTCGCGCGGAGTCCCCATGAGCCCTCCCCCGGGAGCCGAGGCATCCGAACTGCCGTCGCCGCTGGCCGCCGTCGCCGACGTCTCCGTGCCGCCGTCGCGTCCGCGCCTGGCGAGCCGCGTCTACGGCCGCGTCTTCGACGCGCTCTACAGCCGGGCGCTGGTCTACAACACCTGCTGGGAAGATCCGGCGGTCGATCGCCGGGCGCTCGCCATCGGCCCCGACGACACGGTGCTGGTGATCACCAGCGCCGGCTGCAACGCGCTCGACTACGCGCTCGACGGCCCCCGGCGCATCCACGCGGTGGACGCCAATCCGCGCCAGAACGCGCTGCTCGAGCTCAAGCTCGCCGGCATCCGCAACCTCGACTTCGGCGATTTCTTCGCTTTCTTCGGCCACGGCTTTCATCCCGACGCCGCGGGCCTGTACCGCCGCCGGCTGCGCGACGGGCTGTCGCCGTTCGCGCGCGGCTACTGGGACCGGCATCACGGCTGGTTCGGCCGCGGGCCCGGGCGGCGAAGCTTCTACTACCGCGGCCTCAGCGGCTGGGTAGCGCGGGCAGTGCGTGCCTATCTCGACCTGCGGCCGTCGCTGCGGCAGGCCTGCGACGCCTTCTTCGCCGCGCGCTCGCTCGAGGAGCAGCGCGCGATCTACGACGCCGCCGCCGCCAGGCTCTGGTCGCGCGGGATCGACTGGGCGCTCTCGCGCCAGGTGACGCTGGATCTGCTCGGCGTGCCGCACACGCAGCGCGCCGAGGTGGAGCGCCACGACGCCGGCGGCGTGGCGGGCTACGTGCGCGCGTCGGTGGACTACGTCTTCCGCGAGCTGCCGGTCGCCGGCAACTACTTCTGGCGCCTGTACGTCTACGGCGGCTACACGCGCGAGTGCTGCCCCGAGTACCTGAAGCCGTTCAACTTCGAGCGGCTCAAGGCCGGGCTCGCCGAGCGCATCCACGTCCACACCGAGACCGTCACGAACTTCCTTGCCGGCGCCCGCGATTCGATCACGCGCTTCGTCCTGCTCGACCACATGGACTGGATGGGCAGCCACCTGCCCGCCGCGCTGGAGGAGGAGTGGGCCGCCATCGCCGCGCGCGCGGCGCCGCGCGCGCGCGTGATCTTCCGCAGCGCCCATGCGCATCCCGAGTACCTGCAACGGTTGCACGTGCCCGTCGCAGGACGTCGCCGGCCGGTGCACGAGGTGCTCGTCTTCTATCCGGAGCTGGCGCGGGCGTTGACGCGCGCGGACCGCGTGCACACCTACGCCGGCTTCCACATCGCCGACTTCCGCGCCTGAGATGGCCCGCGGCGACGCCGGCGTCCTGCTGCAGCTTCTGCGCGGCCAGCCGCGCGCGGGCAGCCATGCCGAGCGGCTGCAGGCGTTCTACGCGCCCCAGGCCGGACGCTACGACGCGTTCCGCGAGCGACTGCTGCACGGCCGCCGGGAGCTGGTCGAGCGGCTGTGGCCGCCGGCCGGGGCGGTCGTCGTCGAGCTGGGGGCCGGCACCGGGCGCAACCTCGAGTTCTTCGGCGAGCGGCTCGCCGCGTTCGGCCGCGTGTACGCGGTGGACCTGTGCCCTTCGCTGCTCGACGTGGCGCGCGCGCGCGCGGCGGCGCGGCCCAACGTGCGCGTGGTGGAGGCCGACGCGACCGCGTTCCGCCCGCCGCAGCCGGTCGACGCCGTGTACTTTTCCTACAGCCTGACGATGATTCCCGACTGGGCGGGCGCGCTCGACAACGCGCTGGCGATGCTGAAGCCGGATGGCCTGCTCGGCTGCGTCGATTTCTACGTGTCCGCCGCCGAGCCGCCCGCGGGGCACGCGCGCCACGGCTGGCTTGCGCGCCGGCTCTGGCCGGCGTGGTTCGGTCACGACGGCGTGCGGCTCGATCCCGCCCACCTGCCGGCGCTGCTCGCGCGCACGCGCTGCGAGTACCTGCGCGAAGCGCGCGCGCCGATGCCCTACCTGGCCGGGCTCAAGGTTCCGTACTACGTTTTCGTCGGGCGCAAGCGCTAGGCGCCCACGCCGACGCCGACGGGACAGCTGACGCCCGTTCCGCCGAGGCCGCAGTAGCCGCCGGGATTCTTCGCCAGGTACTGCTGGTGGTACTCCTCGGCGTAGTAGAACGGCGGCGCCGGGCGGATCTCGGTCGTGATCAGCCCGTGGTCCCATTGCTTCAGCGCGGCCTGGTACGTCTTGCGCGAGGCTTCCGCCGCCTTCAGCTGCTCGTCCGTCTAAGTGAAGATGGC
>CAZGTK010000111.1:0-7473 GCA_964528415.1 uncultured Burkholderiales bacterium
GAGAACTGGTGGGGCACGCACGACATGGCGAAGAGCATCGCCGCCGGCGCCTCCGACCTGCTGATGCCGGACGCGTGCAAGATCGGCGGCGTGTCGGGCTGGCTGCGCGCCGCGGCGCTGGCCGACGCCGCCGCGCTGCCGGTCTCGAGCCACCTGTTCCCGGAGGTCAGTGCGCATCTGCTGGCCGTGACGCCCACCGCGCACTGGCTCGAGTGGGTCGACTGGGCGAGCCCGATCCTGCAGGAACCCTCGGCCGTCCGCGACGGCCACGTCGCCGCGCCCGACCGCCCCGGCATCGGCATCGCCTGGGACGAGGCGGCGGTCGCGCGCTACGCCGCCTGAGGCGCGCTTGCTTCGGCGCGCCGCGCAACCCGCGGCGATCCGCGCGGTCGCACCTTACGAGAACGGCGACCGAGGAGAAACGCGCATGCAGGACAAGCCGACGCCCGAGCCCCGGCCGCGCCCGGAGCCGACGCCGAACCCGGCACCCAATCCGTTCCCGAAGCCGGGCCCCTACCCGAGCCCGAATCCGAACCCGACGCCGGAGCCGATGCCGGAGCCCAACCCGACGCCGACCGATTGAATCAGTCGCCGCCGAACACCTGCGGGCCCAGGCCCCACTTCGAAGCCAGCGTCTCGGCGGCGTTTAAGAATTCCTCCGCCCGCGCCGGGTGGTTGTAGAGCATGCGCGCGATCCCGCGCAGGCCGTCCGCGCGCCCCACGTCGCGGGCGACGACGTGGATCAGCTCGCCGGCCCTCGCGCCGACCACCTCCGCCCCGAGCATCTCGCCGGAATCGGCGTCGACCACCAGGCGCACGAAGCCCTCGGCGTCGTCCTCGCCGAGCGCCGCCGGGTTCACCTCGAACGCGGCGAAGCCCGTCGCCGCCTCCAGCTCGCGGTCCTCGGCGTCGTCCTCGGACAGGCCGACGCGCCCCAGCTCCAGCGCGGAATAGACGAGCTCCGGCACGCGCGTCGGCTCACGCCGCCGCGAGCCCGGCTCGACGATGTCGGCGACGGCGACGGCGGCCTCCGCCAGCGCGTGGTTGGAGGTCATCGCCGGATTCACCACGTCGCCGATGGCGTAGATGTGCGGCACCTTTGTCCGGCAGCGCTCGTCCACCGGGATGAAGCCTCGCGCGTCGGTCGCGACGCCCGCGGCGGCGAGGTCGAGCGCTTCGGTATAGGGCACGCGGCCGCTGCCGAGCAGCACCCAGTCCACCTTCTCGCGCCCGCTTTCGGGCAGTTCGAGCTCGACGCCGCCGTCGACGACCCGCGCGCCCTGCACGCGCGAGCGCGTGCGCGCCACCACGCCGTGGCGCCTGAGCGCCGCGTACAGCAGCTTCAGCGCCGGCGGGCTGAAGCCGGTGCGCGACAGCGGCTCGGCGTTGGTGATCCATTTCACCTCGCACCCGAGCATCGCCAGGATGAACGCCATCTCGGTGCCGACCACGCCGCTGCCCACCACCGCCACGCGCCGTCCCGGGGGCGCCGGCGCGTCGAACAGATCGTCGGTGGTGAGGATGCGCCCGGGCGTGCGCGGCAGCGCCGGCGGGACGAACGGCGCCGAGCCGGTGGCGATGACGACGTGGCGGCCGCGCACGCTCTCGGCGCCGGCAACGCGCACCGTGCGGCCGTCGGCGAACGACGCCGCGCCCTCGAGCGCGACGATGCCGAGGCGCTTCATGTAGTCGACGTAGCTTTCGCGCACCGTCGCCACCACGCGATGCTGGTGATCCCACGCCGCCGCCAGGTCCCCCGTCAGCGCGCCGCTCACGCCGCGCGCCGCGTAGCCGGCGCTTCGCGCCACCAACGTCGCGGAGGCGTGCCAGGCCTTCTTCGGCACGCAGCCGCGGTTCAGGCAGGTGCCGCCCCACACGCCCTTCTCGACGATCGCCACCGACAGCCCGCGCAGCGCGGCCAGCACCGCGGCGCGGTAGCCGCCCGGGCCCGAGCCGATCACCACCAGGTCGAACTCACGCATGTCGCCGCTTCTCCTGAGCCAGCGCCGATGGCCGGCGCACGAACGATTCGACGTCGCCCACCACCGGCGCCAGGTGGCGCAGCGGCTCGGACACCGCGCCGATCAGCCGGTAATGGTCGACGTCCGGATAGATCTTCTCCCGCACCGGCACGCCGGCTTCGCGCAGACGCGCCGCCAGCCGCTTCGTGTTGCGCGGGAGCACGGTGGTGTCCGCTTCGCCGGTGGCGAGCAGCGCCGGCGGCGCCTTCGGCGTGACGAAGTTGACCGGCTGCGTCGCCGCAAGATCGGGCGCGCCGCCGAAGATCTGCCGCAGCAGCCGGCCGCCGAGCGGCAGGAAGTCGTACGGGCCGGCGAGCCCGATCAAGCCGGCGAGCTGGCCGGGATCGGCGCCCTCGGCCGCCAGGTATTTCCCGGCCAGCGCCACCATCGCCGCGTTGTAGGCGCCGGCCGAGTGACCCATGACGAACACGCGGCCGGACGGCGCGCCGGCGTCGGGCGCGTGGGCAAGCGCCCACGCCACGGCCGCCGCCGAGTCCTCGACGAACGCCGGAAACACCACCTCCGGATACAGCCGGTAGTCGGCGATCGCGACCGCGAAGCCGAGCGCGGTGAGGGCCTGGCCGACGAAGCGGTAATCCTCGCGCCGGCCCGAGCGCCACGAACCGCCGTAGAAGAACATCACCAGCGCGTCCGCGCGGCGCGCTTCCGGCGTGTAGAGGTCGAGCCGCCGGCGTTCGCCCTCCCCGTAGGCGATGCCGGCCTGCAGCCGGTAGCCGTCGTCCGGCGAGAGGCCGTTCACCACGGCGAGCGGCGAGCAGGCCGCCAGGGTTGCGGCGGGGACGGCCGCCAGGGCCTGCAGCGCGCGGCGGCGGTTCATCAGACGAGGAACAGGGTGGCGAGGCCGAGGAAGATGAAGAACCCCCCCGAATCCGTGATCGCCGTGATCATCACGCTGGAGCCGGCGGCGGGGTCGGCGCCGAAGCGCGTGCGCACCAGCGGAATCGCCACGCCCATGGACGCCGCCAGCAGCAGGTTGAGCACCATCGCCGCCATCATGACGGCCGCCAGCGGCACGCTGTGGTAGATCACCAGAGCGAAAGCCCCGACCACCGCGCCCCAGACGACGCCGTTCACCAGCGCGACCGAGATCTCCTTGCGGAAGAGCTTGCGCGCGCTGTCGCGCGAGATCTGACCCAGCGCCAGCGCGCGCACGATCATGGTGATGGTCTGGTTGCCCGAGTTGCCGCCGATGCCGGCGACGATGGGCATCAGCGCCGCCAGCGCCGTGAGCTTGGCGATCGAATCCTCGAACACGCCGATCACGCGCGAGGCGATGAACGCGGTCACCAGGTTGACGGCGAGCCACGGCCAGCGGTTCTGCACGCTCTTCCTGACCGGCGCGAACAGGTCCTCCTCCTCCTGCAGGCCGCCGCGCTCGAGCTGCTCGCTGTCGGCCTCCTCGCGCATGAAGTCCACCACCGCGTCCACGGTAAGGCGCGCGATCAGCTTGTTGTCCGCCGCCACGACGGGCGCCGTGATCAGGTCGTAGCGCTCGAACGCGTTCGCCGCCTCGCGCGCCTTGTCCTCGGGATGGAACGTGATGATGTCGGCCGCCATGACGTCCTTCACCAGCGTCTCCGGGTCGTGCAGCAGCAGCCGCTGCAGCGGCAGCACGCCCTTGATCACGCCGCGCCGGTCGGCGACGAACAGCTTGTCGGTCTGGTCGGGGAACTCGTCCAGCCGGCGCAGGTACCGCATCACCACTTCCAGCGTGATGTCGTCGCGCACGGTGATGACGTCGAAGTCCATCAGCGCGCCGACCGTGTCCTCCGGATAGGTCAGCGCCGACTGCAGCTGCGCCCGCTCCTCCAGCGGCAGCGCCAGCAGCACGTCCTGCACCACCTCCGGCGGCAGGTCCGGCGCCAGGTCGGCGAGCTCGTCGGTGTCCAGCGTCTGCGCCGCGGCGCGCAGCTCCGCCTCGTCCATCGCCGCGATGAGCGACTCGCGCACGGCATCGGAGACTTCCAGCAGGATCTCGCCGTCGCGCTCGGCGCGGACCAGCTCCCAGACCTGCAGGCGCTCCTCGAGCGGCAGCAGCTCGAGGATGCGGGCGACGTCGGCCGGGTGCAGGTCGTCCAGCTTGCGCTGCAGCTCGGCCAAGTGCTGGCGGTGCACCAGCTTCTCGACCAGATCGTGGCGCGGCCCCTCGGTGCGATGCACCAGGTTCTCCACCACGTGCTGCTTCTGGATCAGGTCGAGCACCTCCTGCAGCTCGGCGCGGAGCGATTCGCTGCTGCGTTTCTTCTCTTCGGTTTCGCTCATTGGCTGCGCGGCGGAGGGAAAACGGCGGGGGATGCGCGATTTTAGAAGAATCCTCAGGGCGGGTCGAACCGCGGGCGGCCGCGGCGGCGGGATTCTGGCAACATGACGGCCGCGCGCGGCCTCCGAAGCGCCGCGCCCCTGATCGGGAGACCGACGACCATGACCGAGCCGAGCTGTCCCGCCGCCGACGCCTGCTTCGCCGCCGCCGGGCGCGCCGCCGCGGGGGTCGAGCTCGCGCGCGCGGCGGTCGTCGTCTGCCGCGCGCCGCTGGCGCAGCCGGTGGTGACCTCCTTCGGCGCCATGCGCGAGCGTCCCGCGGTGCTGGTGCGGATCGAAGACCGCGACGGGGCGCACGGCTGGGGCGAAGCCTGGTGCAACTTCCCCGCCTGCGGCGCCGAGCACCGGGCGCGTCTGCTCGCGGAGGTCGTGCTGCCGCTGGCGATGGGGCGCGCGCTGGCGGCGCCGTGGTCCGAGCACGCGCAGCTGGAGGCGCGCCTGCGGGTGCTCGCGCTGCAGACGGGCGAGGCCGGGCCGCTGGCGCAGGCGCTGGCGGCGCTCGACATCGCGCTGTGGGATCTCGCGGCGCGGCGCGCCGGCGTGCCGCTCGCGCGGCTCCTGAGGCCGGACGCGGGCACGGCGGTGCCGGTCTACGCCAGCGGCCTCGATCCCGGCGCGGCGCCGGACCTGATCGCGGCAAGCCGCGCGGCCGGCTTTTCCCGCTTCAAGGTGAAAGTCGGTTTCGGCCGCGAGCGCGATCGGGCCGCCGTGGCGGCGGCGCGCGCCGCGCTTGGCGACGGCGAGACGCTGCTGCTCGACGCCAACCAGGCGTGGGACCCGGAGAGCGCCGCCGGCATGGCCGTCGCGCTGGCCGCGTTCGGGCCCGGCTGGCTCGAGGAACCGCTGCCGGCCGACGCCCCGGCGTCAGCCTGGCAGGCGCTCGCGCGCGCGACGTCGATCCCGCTCGCCGCGGGCGAGAACCTGCGCGGCGACGCCGCGTTCCGCGCGGCGCTCGCCGACGGCGCGCTGGCCGTCATCCAGCCCGACGCGTGCAAGTGGGGCGGCGTCACGGGCTGCTTCCGCGTCGCCGGTGAAACGCTCGCAGCCGGGCGCCGCTACTGCCCGCACTACCTCGGCGGCGGCATCGGCCTGCTCGCCTCCGCGCATCTGCTTGCCGCGGCCGGCGGCGACGGCTGGCTCGAAGTCGACGTCAACCCCAATCCGCTGCGCGAGGGCCTGGCGCAGCCGTTCCCGGCGATCCGCGACGGCATGGCCGCGTTGCCGGCAGGGCCGGGGCTCGGCGTCGCGCCGGACGCCGAGGTGCTGCGGCGCTTCACGGTGCTGCGGCTCGACGTGGATGCCGCGTGAGACTCATCCATCCACCACAGAGACACCGAGACACAGAGAAAGGCAAAGAGCGTTTTCAACGCAAAGGACGCGAAGGACGCAAAGGAAGGGCACTTTTTTGGTTCTCTTCGCGCCCTTTGCGAGCTTTGCGTTCAAATGATTTCGGGTTTCTCGGTGTCTCGGTGTCTCTGTGGTAAAAAAACCTAGGGCACCTGCGCCGACGGCATGCGCTCGAGGATGATGCCGGTCTTCTTGGCAAGCCACGGCGTGTCGCGGTTGCGGTCGTAGCAGCATGCTCTGCCCCGACCCCGGCGTTCGCCCGGCCGGAATCTTCCTGCGCCGGGGCGGTCACGGGCCGCCAACGCGCTGGCGGCCAGTATGGCCCGAATCTGCATGGGGGGACTGCAGCAACCTAGGGAGACCGCCGCGTATAGTGGGCTGATGGACCTCGGACCACCCCGGTGAAGGCCACGCTGCAGAGATCTCCCGGACGGCTCGCGGCGTGGATGTCCGTCGCCGAGATCCTGAGCATGGCCGGGTTCTCCACCTATCCGGCGCTGCTTCCCGAACTGCAGCGGGACTGGCAGCTCACCAACGCCGCCGCTGGTTTCATCGCGGGCGCGCTGTTTGCCGGCTACGTCGTTGCGGTGCCGGTGCTGGGGGCGCTGACCGACCGCGTGGATGCCCGGCGCGTCTATGCCGGAGCAAGCGCGCTGGCGGCGGCGGGCTGCCTGGGCTTTGCGCTGCTCGCCCAGGGGCTTTACACGGCCGCCCTGTTCCAGGCCGTCGTGGGTGCGGGACTGGCGGGCACCTTCATGCCCGGATTGCGGGTGCTCACGGACCGCCTCGACGACGGCGCCACGCGCAACCGCTTCGGCGGCATCTACACCGCGGGGTTCGCGCTCGGCATGAGCGCGTCGCTGGTGCTGGCCGGTGTCCTGGCGCCGCGGATAGGGTGGCAAGGGGCCTTCGCCACCGCCGCGCTGGGCCCGGCGCTCGCCGCAGCGATGGTCTGGCTGGGCACGGCGGCGCGGCGCGAGCCCGGCGACGGGCAGGCCGCGCGCCGCCCCCACCTCTTTCGCGCGGCGCTGCGCAATCCGGCCGCGCTCGCCTACGTCGTCGGCTACATCGCGCATTGCTGGGAAGTGTTTGCGGTGCGGGCCTGGATGGTGGCCTTCCTGGAGTTCAGCGGCTCCCTGAAACCCGCTGCGGCCCAGGCGCCGTGGAGCCCGGCGGGTTTCGCCGCCGGCATCACGCTACTGGCGTGGCCGGCGGCAATCCTCGGCAACGAGCTGGCGATCCGCGCCGGATACCCGCGCACCGCCATCGCCGTCGTGGCGGCGTCGGCGATTCTCGCGTTCGGCGTCGGTTTTCTCGCCCCTCTGCCCTGGCCGGTGGTGGTGGGCTGCCTGGGGCTGTACTTCGCCGCCACCATGGCGGACACCTCGGTGCTCACCGCCGGCGTCCTCGCCGCCGCGGCGCCGGGGGAGCGCGGCGCCACGCTGGGGCTCTACTCAGCGCTCGGCTTCCTCGCCGGCTTCGTCGGCCCGGTCGTCTTCGGCCTGGCGCTGGATAACGCCGGCGGGAGCGCCAGCCGGATGGGCTGGGGTCTTGCTTTCGCGACGCTGGGGATCGGCATGGCCGCGGCGCCGGCCATGGCGTGGTTGCTGGCGCGCGCGGCGCGCGCGGGGTCCCCATAGGTCGCCCGTCGGCTCCGGGGTCGCCTTCGCGCTGCCGAACGCGCCCGGACTCGGCGCCGAGCCCGACCCGGAGGTGCTGCGGCGCTTCACGGTGCTGCGGCTCGACGTGGATGCCGCGTGAGACT
>CAZGTK010000112.1:0-7421 GCA_964528415.1 uncultured Burkholderiales bacterium
CTTCTGGCTGCGCGAGGACTCCGCGCGCCCGGTCGTCATGGTCGCCGGCGGTACCTGAAGCGCGCCGCGAAAATTCCGCCGTCCGAAGCAAGATAAATACGTTCCGATGCGCTTGCGCATGAAGCAACGGAATTACGCCAGATCAAACCCAGCTGACCGCGCCGCTTAGACTCCAGACAACTGCACCAGTAACCGGATGCGCCGATGCAAAGCCCGTCGTGCGCGGGCCGTCAGACATCGCGGGCACCTGCACAAGCGTCGTCACCACGGCGCCAGGCGATACGAATCCGATGTGCGTGTGACCGCCCCAGCCTGCCATCTCGGGCTCGGTGTAGTGCGTGCCGTCGTAGTGGGGAACGCCGTTGTTGATCGCGCTTAGCGACCAGCAGCGGTTGCCAACGCGGCACGGCATGAACGACTGATGCCCTACGTCGCCACCGAAGCCCGAAGGGTCGTACTTCTCCAGGTCAGCAGCGGCGGGCGCCGAGATCGTGAGCCCGGACAGGTCGGCATTGCCGTCGCTCACCCCGTCATCCGTATTGCCGATCCCGCCGACGTAGCGGGCGCCTGAGAACGTCCCGCCATCGGTCAGCACGCACGAAAGCTCCTGCGTGCCGATCATCAGCTTGAACGTCCCCGAGAATGACCACGAGCCCGAGAACAGGATGCCGTTTCCGCCGGGCTCGGGCTCGTGCGTCCAGTCCTGAGCGCCACTCCAGTCTTTGCGGTAGCGCACGCGAGTGAACACGTCGTCGACGTAGCACGCGCCGACGACCCACTCTTCCCAGCCTGCGCGCGTGCCGGCGAAGATCGCCCACTCGTCGCGGAACTCGCCCGGCGGATAGACCGTGGCCGCGTCATTGCGTAGATAGACCGTTTCGGCGGTCTCGTAGACGTACCACGCGACCACGCCTTCTGCGGTTTGGGTGTCCGTGTAGCTCGCCGTGATCCAGTCGCCGAGCGTTTGCTCCTGCGTGACGGTGACCGTGACCGCGGGCGGCACACCAGACAGGCCGATGCGGTACAGGCGATAGGGCCAGCGCTTGGCATAACTCCCTGCCGTGCCTTGCGTAGCGAACTGATTGACGAAAACCCCGGTGACGAGTGCGAACTCGGCGCCGTCTCTGCGGATGTCGTCGATCACGAACAGTTCATTTTCGTACCAGTAGCCGAGAACCTCGACCCAGCGCTCGACGCTCAGGCCGGCCACCTGCACGACCCCGGTGGCGGCATCGGGCACTTCGCCAAAGCGCCGAAAGCGCAGCGCGGGCGAGGCGGGACCGACCAGCTCGACATGCCAGCGCGAGCCGTCCGGCGGGCAGTAGATCCACGACCGCTGCCCGAGGGCCTGGCCGTACAGCCGCCGATTGCCGCCGGCGAGGATGCCGTACTCCAGCCAGGTGCGCCCGGCGGCCGCGTCGGCGGCGAGCTGCTCGGGCGTGCGCGTGACGGGCGGATTGCCGGGTACGCGCACGTCGATGCTGTCACCGGAGTTGCGCTCGAACAGGTTGGTGTCGGCAGGCGCGACGCCGCGCAGCGGAATGACGACCGCGCCTGGCGTGGTGATGTTGCCTGTGGCGCTGGCCCACGCGCCGTGATCGCAGTCGCCGCAGACCACCAGCTTACTTAGCGGCTGCGCCTGGTGATGGGGGGCGTGCTTGTCGATCATGGCGCCTCGGGCGGCGGCTCCGCGAAGTCGAAAACGGTGTTGCCGCGCAGCACCATGCGCTTGATCGGCTGCACCTCAAATGTAAGCAGGCCGTCGCTGGTGCGGACGATGAGCGGGGTCTCCCAGTATTGGCGGGCGCTGGCGTCTTCCTCCACCAGTTCGAGCGCCGACGTGCCGCTTGCTGGCCGCCCCACGCCCTTGCCGCCGGGCTTGGCGCCCTTGTCGGGCGGCTGAATCGCGCGCTTCCACCCGGGCTCGCGCTTGAGGAGCTTGTCGACCGCCTTTTGCAGCTCGCTGCTACCTGCGCCGGCCGCCATGTCAGGCCTCGATAACCGAGTTCGTGGTGAGCGACAGGTCGCTGTAGCTGCCGATCGCCGTCGCGCCGAGTGTCAGGCGCACGTACACCGCCACGGGCGCCCCGCTGGCCAGGGTGCTGCCGACCGCCACGCCGGCGCCGGGCGTGGCGCTGGCCAGCCCGGCGTAGGACAGCGCCAGCCGCAGCGACGACGCGGCCAGGCCCGAGCCGCCAGCGGAATCGGCGGGCGTGATCGTGATCGGGTCCGTCCCGGCATTGCCCGCCGCCTGCAGCGTCTTGCCGCTGGCGGACGAGCCGAAATAGACGACGGTCTCGGTGCTGCCGCCGGTGTCGGGTAGCTGCTGCGCCAGGCTCGCGAGCTGCGTTGTCATGCCGGCATCGGCGAAAAATTTCCACGTGCTCATGATGCGAGGATCTCCAGTAGGTCGGTCGGCACAGCGACAGCGACCTCGGTGATGGATTCGAGGGTGCGCGGGTCGCGGTCCTCGGCTGCGATGTCCGGGGCGCCGATGCTCAGCTCGTGAGGGTAGTAGTTGCGGCCAGCCTCCTCCACGCCGTTCAGATTGGTCGAGAAGCCGACCATCGTCTCCGGGTCGAATGCCGGGCTGTCGGGCTCGCCGCCCACATAGGTGCCGATTGCGAACGAAAACGCCGACAGCGGCGGCGTGTAGGCATCGACCGGCGCGGCCGGCAGGGACCAGGCCGGCAGCGATGCTGCGACAGCGCCCGGCATGCCCACGGCGAGCGTGACGCTCGTCACCGCCGCGCCGGTCTCCGGGCTCATCACGTGCTCGACGGCGGCGACCTTGCCGGCTGCACGCAGGCGCGCGTGCTCGAGCGTGACGCGCGTGTCGAGCCACAGATCGGGTCGCAGGGGCAGCTCGAAGCTCACGCGCCCAGACCTCGCGGCGGACCACAGCCGCACCCAGGCGCGGTCGAGCAGCGTGCGTAGCGCCGCGTCACGGGCCGCATCATCGAACCCGGCCGGGCGCCACTCGACGGACGCATCGCCCACGCCCACCGCGTTGGGGATCGCCGGCGCAATGGTCGGGTCAGACTCCCACCCCGGCTGATCGAACTCCGCCACTAGCGAGGCACCGATCTCCTCGCCCACCGCCGCCCCGAGCTGCGCCTCGATCTCCGGCCACACCACCGTAATGGTGTAGTCCTCGGTGATGCGCTGCTGCCAGCGGGCGTAGAAATCGCACCTAAAGCCGAGCGCCAGCGTCGGCGCCACGGCCGCGGTGATGGCGTAGAAGCCGCTGTTGATCGTCGTGCCGATCTGCCACGATCGCACCGGCGGATGCTCGATATAGGGCTCGCCCACCATTTCCCAGCCGGGCGCGCTTTCGCACGCCGACTTGACCATGGCCGTGGTAAGCCACAGCGCGCCCGGGTAACTGATCGTCTCGCTGATGAATGGTTTGAAGAGGTGGATGTCTTGGCTGTACTGCGCGCGCACGCCGCGGTAACGCAGCTTGGCGTACTGGTATTGCAGACGGCAGGTAACGCGGCTGCGCAACTGGTCGCGGCTGGGCAGATCGACCGACAGCGACCCGTCGAGCACGTCGGCCGTGCGCACGGTCACCGCCTTGGCGGCATCGCCCCACGGCAGCACGCGTGGGCGCTGCAGCACATCCAGCGCCCACGATGCGCCCACGGACTGAATCCGCTCGCGCAGGTACGCGAAATTGTCCTCCGGCTCGTCGCCGGTCACCGCGAGGCTGTAGCGCCCGCCGACCAGCGTGTCAATCACCGCGCGTGGCGTGCGGCTCCAAACCTCTTGCGCCTGGTCGTGACAGGAGCAGGAGATGGCGCCGGTCTGCAGGTCGATCGCGGGCACATCGACCACACCCGAGAACATCGTCTGCTCGGATGACCCATCCGCACGCGCGAACGCGATGCGCACGCGCTGGCCGATGATCGACAGCGGCTGCAGGGCGGTCGCCGGAACGAACGCGAAACTGGCGACGGCGGCGGCATCGTCTGCGTGCGTGACCGTGACCTCCCCGAGCAGGCGCGCGGAAATGTCGACGCCGCCCAGCATGACGACCGGCCGCCATTGCCCATCGGGCGCAGCCGCCCAGCCGCCGGCACCGTCGAGCCCGCCGAGCGCATCGGCGTCGACCACGGTTACGACCAGCGGCAGCGCGACCACCGCAGGCGCCGACACCGCCACGGTGATCGGCAGGCTGATGACGACCGACGAGTCCACCACGGCGACCACCAGCGGCAGCGCGATCGTCTCGGGTTCCGCCACGAGGCCGGCGCCCTCCACAAAATCGACCGCACCGCCGGCCGGCGCAGAGTACCCGCCACCCAGCTCGGCGAAGTCGACCGCGTTACCAGCGGGCGCGGTGTAGCTCATACCGGAACGATCCCCGAGCCCGACGCCTGCGCGCGGGTGTTGTCCTCGATCAGCACCACCGTGTGCCCATCGGCGTGCGGCGTGGTGATGCTGTAGCTGCCGTCCACGCCCGTGGTCGCGGCGCCGACGATGCGCTCTGATGCGTCGTGCATCGCAAGCACACGGCGCCCGGCGGCAGGCGCGGCGGCGTCGGTTTCGACCGTGCCGGACAGGGTGTAGCTCGGCTGCGGCGCCCAGGCGAGACACGTCGGCCAGGCGCGGATGGGATCGCCATCAAACGCCACGGTCTGCAGATCTGCGGCGAGCACGTAGGCCCGGCGCGTTGCGACGGTCGGGCCGCCCACCCCGATGGCGACGCGGCCGTCCGGCGCCATCACGGCGCGCGCCGAGAGCCCGCCGGGCATCTCCATGCCAACCGGGGGCGACCACACCGTCAGCGGGTTGAAGGCGGGCACGGTCACGACATGCAGCCACGGCGCGTAGCCATTGCTGATGCACACCGCGCCGCTGTCGCCGCGCCACGAGACGCCCATCGCCTGGCCGGGGCCGGTGATGCCGGTGGTGATCGCCGACCAGTCCGCGGTGTTGTACATCAGCAGCGACCAGCCGTCATTGGTCCAGGGCACGATGGCGAGCTTGGTGCCATCGGGCGAGTATGCGCACCACTCCGCCTGCGTCACCGCCGGCGTGCCGGCGACGATCGCCCAGGTCGAGGTGTTGTAGACGCGCAGCGACCCGCTGCTGTAGAGCACTGCCAGACCGGAGCCGTCTGGCGAGAAATCGAAATCCCACACCGACGACGGCAGCGTGAGGGTTGTCTCGAGCGACTTCGTGGTGAGCGAATAAACGCGCAGGCTCGCGCTGTCGCCGAGCAGGATCGCGAAGCGCCCTGGCGCGCACCGGATCGCCTTGGCGCCGTTGTTGGTCGGTGGCGTCCAGCCGGACTCCTGCGCGAGGGTGTCCGCGTCGTAGACCGCGAAGGCTGGATCGCCCGCGAAAAGATACTGCAGCCCGACGACCAGCTTTGCACCGTCAGCGCTGTAGGCGGCGCAGGTGGCGCGCAGGTAGGGTGGAGCGTCGTGCAGATAGGTGCCGGCATCCACGATGGCAATGCGGTTGACCAGCGCCGTGGCTTCCTGCGCGTCCGAGATGCTCGGGTAGGTGACGACCAACTTGTGCGTTGCCATGGGTTACGCCTCCTCGCAGCTCAATTCCCACCCCGCCGCAGCCCCTGCCGCGTCGTACTCCACCCGCGCCCCGGCCGGCGCGCGCACCGTCAGCAGCGGGTAATACAGCACCTGGTAGCTCACCGCCCCCGCCCACACGGCCAGGGTTGCGGCATTGCCGGCCACGCTCACCCCCACCGGCCGCAGCAAACCGATTGCATCCACCGCAAACCCATACGGCGCGGCATCGCTGCGGCGCGCGGCAGGCAGGGTGATGACGTTGCTCGCGGCCTGGATGCTGCGCGGGGCCACGCAGCCCAGGATGTGAGAGACCGTCCAATCCACCGCGGCCAGGCCGGGCGGGATCAGACCGGATGCGGAGAGCGTCGTGCGCGTCTTGCGCCACACCTCCTGATGCACGGCGGCACCGGCGCCCAGGCGCAGCAGAGTGAAGGCACCGAAATCCTCATACGTCTGCGCGATCTGCCCCGCGGCTGCCAGCGGCAGGCGGATGCCGTCGATCGTCAGGTCTGGCTGTTTACGGCTCATCGGCGGCCCCCTCGCTGCAGCGCGGCCATGCGGAACACGCGCACGATCTCCGCGGTGGTGTCCGGCTGGGCGCTGGTGGAATAGCGGCCAAGCTGGCCAAAGTCGAGCACCACGGGGGTGCCGGCGGCGTTGCCGGCGGCGGCACTGCCCATCGGCAGCGACGGCGCAGACACGCGGCTAAGCATGCTGCTGCCGCCGCCGATCTCGCCGCCGTAGGCGTAGCGCGGCACGCGCCCGGCCAGCAGGTCGCGCATGAACTTGCTGCCGTAGCGGCGCACCGTCGGGCGGTCGATCACCCACTCGCCGGGCGTGCCCCAATACAGCATGTTGTCGCTGCGGTCGTGGCGCGCGATGCCCGGCAGCGGGCCGCCGTAGGCCCTCGCGGGCAGGTCGCCCAGCAGATCATCGACGCGGCCGTCGGTACCGCCCTTGGTCACCACCACGGCCGGGATCACGATCGGGTTGCTCGCCAGCTTGGCCTCAAGCGCCGCGCGCAGCTGGTCCGCACTGGCCTCGGCGCCCACCTGATCGAATCCCACCTCGATCTGCTTGAGCCATTCGGCCTTGGCCACGGTCTCGGTGATCAGCTGCTGGATCTCGGCCGCGCGGGCGCGTTCTTCCTCCACGCCCGCCGCCGCCTCGGCCTCCAGCCCGCGCGCGGCCTCGTCCTGCACCTGTGCGATCGGCTTGGCCAGGTACTGCAGCACCAGCCCGCCTTCCTGGCCCGACTCTGCCAACTGCTGCACGATCGACTTGGCGCGCTCGGCCTGGCGGATGGCCCCCTCGAGGTCGCCTTGCCCGAGCATGCCGCGCGCCTTGGTTATCTGCGCCGACGCATCCAGCGACGTGCCGCCGCCGGTGGTGCTGCTGCGCCCCAGCCCTTCGATGAACTCCTTGTTCTGCTGCGCCAGGGTTTTCGTGCGCAGCTGGGCTTTCTCCTGCTTGCGCAGCGCCGCCTCGATCCCACGCGTGGCCTCGTCGTAGGCCTGCACCTGGGCGTTGAGCACCGCGCGCAGGTTGGCCAGCTCCTCGTTGCGGATCGCCTCCACGCGCTGCTTGTGGGTGGCCAGCTTTACCTCGAGCTCGCGCCGGGCGCGGTCTTCCGCCACCGCGCTGCCATTTCCCCCGAAGCCAGTCGTGATGCGCGACGCCTCGTCCATCGCCTGCTTGGCCAGCGCCGCCGATTTGCGCGCCTCGGTAAAGCGATTGACCAGCGCACCGATCGCCTCGATACCCGTCACCACCACGCCGATCAGCGTGGCGCGCTTGAGCAGCGCCAGCACCGGCAGCGCGCGCGAGGCCGCCGCCGTCATCGCGCCGGTGGCTGTCGCCGCGGCCGTAGCGCCCGCCGCA
>CAZGTK010000113.1:0-3578 GCA_964528415.1 uncultured Burkholderiales bacterium
TGCAGCGGCCTGCAAAGCCGTGGACGCCGGTTCGATTCCGACCCCCGCCTCCAATTGCCCGGATGGTGAAATTGGTAGACACAAGGGACTTAAAATCCCTTGGGCCTGACGGCCCGTGCCGGTTCGACTCCGGCTCCGGGCATTCAAAACAACAAGTTAGCTAAACTCCACACTGTTTCCGTTGACGCCGTGGGACACTGGTGGGACACTGCCAGCCATGGCGGTCATCGAGAAACGGACCAGGCGCGACGGAGTGGTGAGCTACCGGGCGCGCGTGCGCCTGCAAGGACACCCCGAGTTCACGCAGACGTTTGCGAAGAAGACGGACGCGCGCGACTGGGCCCGAGACATCGAGGCCAAACTCAAGGGCGGAAAGCATCTCCCATCGCGTGACGCGCAGCGGAGAACCGTCGCGCAACTCATCGACCGCTATCTACAGCACACGCTCACGCGCAAGGCTCGCAACCGCGATGCCGGGAAGCAGGGCGCACTGCTAGGCTGGTGGAAAACTGAGATCGGCGATCTGGCGGTGGCGAACGTCACGCCTGCAGTGGTCGCCGAGGCGCGCGACAAGCTCCTGAGCGGCACGACGAAGCGAAAGAAGCCCCGGAGCCCCGCGACGGTAAACCGCTACCTGGCCGCGCTCTCCAGCGCATTCAAGGCCGCAGTGAAGGAATACCACTGGTGCGAGGCCAACCCAGTGGCGGCGGTCGCCAAGGGCGCCGAATCACCCGGCGTCATCCGGTTTCTCGACGATGCCGAGCGCGATCGCCTGCTGAAGGCCTGCAGAGCCAGTCAGGCCGACTACCTGTACCTTCTCGTGCTGCTGGCCGTCACTACAGGCGCCCGGCGCGCCGAGCTCCTCGGGCTCACCTGGCAGGACGTGGATCTAAAGCGCGGGATCGCGACGTTTCATCGCACCAAGAATCGCGAGCGGCGTGCGGTTCCGATCGTGGGCGAGGCGCTCGAGCTGCTGCGCGCACGGGCCAGGGTGCGCCGGATCGACACCGCCCTGGTGTTTCCTGGTGTCGCCGGCAAGCCGCTGACGGTTGACACGGCCTGGAAGGCTGCACTGGCGCGCGCCGAGATCACGGGTTTCCGCTTCCACGACCTGCGGCACACCGCGGCGAGCTACCTCGCCATGAGCGGCGCCACCGCGCCGGAGATCGCGGCCGTCCTGGGCCACAAGACCCTGCAGATGGTGAAGCGGTACGCGCACCTGGGCGAGCAGCACACCGCGGCCGTGGTGGAGCGCATGACGAGCAAGTTTTTCGGGGCCGGCCAAGCCGACCCTGGGAAGAGCGGGGCCTGAGCTGGTAGGACAGCCCAGACCCCTAACCACAACCCGCCTACATGGAGGCGAATCATGGCTGCTGAAAATTCTACCCCGACCAATCCCGTCGACGACCTCGGCGACTTTCTGCGCGACGTATCCGACTTCGCCTACATGGTCAAGAAGCACCTGGATCACGCGGAAAGCGAGTACTCGGTTCTCCGGCTGGCTGCCGACACGGTCTACCGTGGAACCCTGCGCCATGCGGAGGCTCTGGAGGGGACGCCGAAGGTGAGTGGAGAGGCGGAAGCCTTGAAAACGATCACCGAAGCCAGGGCCGCGCTGGTGAAAGGGAGCAGCATTGTAACGTCCGTGTGTCTGAACCTTCCCCAAGCCTCTGGGGGGGCCGCGCTCACGGACGCCGGCAGATTTCTCAACCAGGCCGAAGGCTACCTCGATGACCTGCAGGTATGGCTGAGCGGCCATGTATGGCCGAGCGGTCAAGGCGCGAATGGCTGAGCGGCGCAAACGGACGAAGTTCGGCGTAGAGGCCTCCGACGACTGGTTGGATGCCTTCTACGCCGAGAATCCCGTTCCGGGTGAGGCGACGATCGTCCGTTCCTTTGATGAGCGCGGGAAAGGTCGCCCGCCCGTGTCCTTGCGCGAGGAGATGCGTCGGGCTTTGGCGGTGGCAAACACCTACACCAGGCACCGCCGCGGCCCTCCGCCGACGACCCACGAAAAGGCCGTGGAGGCGACGGCTATAGAGCTGGCGATCTCCGAGTCCTACGTTCGCCGGCAGTTAGCCGCGCTTCGAAAGGAAGGCGTCCGATTTTAGTAACCTGACGGTCGCCGCAACGGCGGCTAAGGTTCCTTCAGCAACACACGGAGGAACCAATGGCGACAAAACTTCTCACCGTTCGGCAAGTCTGCGAAGCCCATCCGGCCTTCACTGAGGGCGGGCTTCGCTTTCTCATATTCAAGTCCGCGAGTAACGGCCTCGATGCCGCCGGCGCGGTTATCAGGATCGGCCGGAAGGTCCTGATCGACGAAACCGCGTTTCTTGCCTGGGTGCATCGCCAGGGTGCGGGGCGCCAAGTAGAGCGCGCCGTGGGCGATCCGCAGCGATGAGCGCCGCCGATCAGGAGCGGCCGCGAGGTAGGCCGCGCCGCCTGCGCGTGGGTAGCCGCGTCGTTTTGCCATCCGGGCTCACCGCCCGCGTGACGGCGCTAGACGAAGACGAGGGCGGCCCCTTCATGACCCTGCTGCGCGACGATGGCGAAGAGCTCGACCTGCGCCATTACCTGGCGCGCTGGCCGGATGGAGTGCCCTTGTGAGTGCGCACCCAGACACGAACGGCCTCGATTGGGGCCGACATCGCGTCGCGTGCCCGCGATGCGACCGCGGCCCGAGCGATCGCGCGCTCTCCCTGCTGGTGGACTCGGACGGTGTAACCTGGCACTGCTTCCGCTGCGACTGGTCGGGGCGCTCGACCCACGCCGGCGCCGTAACCCGCGCCCCGAAAAGCGTTTCGCCCCGTCAGGTCGCGCAGGCGCCACGCGAGAGGCTTTCGGGGAACGGCTTGGCTCTCTGGCGCAGCTGTAGCCGAATCGGCGGCGAAGCGCGCGCCTACCTCGTCGCGCGCGGGTGCGCGATTCCGCCAGCCGATGGCGCGCTGCGCTGGCACCCGCAATTGCCGCATCCGTCCGGCCATGCCGGCCCGGCGCTGGTGGCGCTTGTAACCGACGCCCTGACGGGCGAGCCGAGAACCCTTCATCGGACCTGGGTGTGCGCGGATGGCCGCAAGGCCGGCGTATCGCCGCCCCGTATGTTGCTTGGTGGGCACCGCAAGGCCGGCGGCGTCATCCGGTTGTGGCCCGATGAGGCCGTCGCCGGCGGATTGGCGGTCGCAGAGGGCATCGAGACGGCGCTAACTGCCGGGCGAGCCTTCACGCCGGTCTGGGCGGCCATCGACGCGGGCAACCTGGGCGCGCTGCCGGTGTTGGCGGGCATCGAGGAAATCGTGCTCATCGTGGACAACGATCCGGCAGGTCGACGTGCTGGCATCGCGTGTGCCGCGCGCTGGTGCGCGGCCGGGCGGGTGGCGCGCTGGGTGATGCCGCCTGAGCGCGGGACCGACCTGAATGATCTGGGGTGCGCCGCATGAGCGACCCGGTCAAAGCCCTTATTGAGCGCGCGCCGAAGTTCGCTCCGGGTTCCGCCATCATCGAGTGGCCTGACCCGATTCTGCCGGCCAGCGTGGCGCCCCCCTCCACGTCGTGGCGCAGGCCGGCGACCATGCGGC
>CAZGTK010000113.1:3588-7400 GCA_964528415.1 uncultured Burkholderiales bacterium
CCCCGCGCTGCGCGCAGAGAGCGCGCCCGGCGTGCTCGGCGAGATGGCTTCCGCGGTTTCGGAGGCGACTCAGACGCCGCCTGCGTTGGCGCTGATGCTTTCCCTGCCTGTGGTGGCGACGTGCGTGCAGCGCGCATTCTGCGTCCAGCCGAAGTTGGCTGGAGACTACGTCGAGCCGCTTGCCCTCTGGACATTAACCACGAGTCCCAGTGGGTCGCGCAAAACGGCGGTGCTCGCGGCGCTTACAGATCCGCTGCGCGCGTGGGAGAAGCTCGAGCGCGATCGCCTGCGACGCGAGATCGCGCGCGTCTACGCCGCACGCGCAGTTGCCGAGAAACGCATCGAGCGGCTCAAGGCCGACGCGGCGAAGGCGCAGGACAGCAAGGTGCGCCAGGAGCTCACCGACGAAATCGCGCGCGAACGCGAGGCGATGCCGAGGGAGATATTTGCACCGCGGCTGTTCGTGAATGACATCACCACCGAGCGCCTTCAGCACCTCTTGGTCGAGAACGCCGGCGGCGCGACGATTCTCAGCGACGAAGCCGCCATCTTGGGCGTTCTCGGCGGCGCCTACGCGAGCTCGGCGGGCCAGGCGGTCATTGACGTCGTGCTGCAGGGTCACAGCGGCAGCCCGATTCGCGTCGAGCGCCAGGGGCGCAGTGCGTTCATCGACACCCCCGCGGTCTCGATGGGGCTCGCGATCCAGCCCGGCGTCGCAGCGGAGACGCTTGCCTCGCCTCGATTCCGGCATTCCGGCCTTGTGGCGCGCTTTCTGTTCGCGCTGCCGATCTCGAACCTCGGGAGCCGGGACGTGCGCCACGAGGCGCCCGTGCCGCCTGATCTGCGCGAATCGTACGCCAACGCGCTCGAACGGTTGCTCGATGCCCAAGCGCGAACCGCAGGGAAGCGGGCGCTCTCGCTGGAACCGGAGGCGCGGGAAGCCTGGCTCGACTTCGCGCAGCGCATCGAGTCCGATATGGCGCCTGGCGCGCGGCTTGGCGAGCTCACCGATTGGGCAGGCAAGCTGCCCGGCGCGGTGGCGCGCGTGGCGGCGCTGATGGAGCTCGCGCACCGCGGGCCTGACGTCGACGGCGTCAGCCTCGATTGCACCGAGCGGGCGATCCGCCTCGGCGAGCAACTTGTCCCGCATGCGCTGGCAGGGTTCCGGTTGCTAGGGGCGGACCAGGTCGAGGCCGATGCCCTGGCCGTGCTCGAGTGGGTCCGCAGTCGCCGGGCGCTGGAGTTCACGCGCCGCGAGGCGCACCGCGCGTTGGAGTCGCGGTTGCGTACCGCCGAGCGCGTGCGCGTCGCATGCGAGCGACTGGAAGAGTGGTGCGTCATCTCCTCTGGGCGCCGACAAATCGGCAAGACCGGCGGGCGCCCGACAATACTGCACGCGGTCAATCCGGGGGTTTTGTCGTGAAGTGGGTTTTGTCTCAGAAAACATTTTTAGATTTTTCTTTCTTTCTCTTTATTTATGGCCGCACCCCCGCCGACAGCGGACAAAAGCGACAAAACGACAAAACCCTTCGGCGGGTTTCGTCGGTTTTGTCCGCTGTCGGAGCCGGGTCGGCCTCGCAATGGACCGCGAGCAGGTGGCGCCAGGCGCGGGGAGGGGGGTCAAATCTCTACGACCGCCGGGGACTAGACCGTCTCCTCCACCACGCGCGAACAGCCGGGAGTTTCGGGAGGGGGTATCTCTGACATGGAGGGTATATGCCACGAGTAGTTGACCTGGGGGCGCTGAGCGTCGAGACGCTGGCGACCGCGCTGATGGGGTTGGACGCCACGCGCTTGGAGATGGCGCACGCATTTGCATTCGCGGCGGACGCACTGCGCGCCGAGCTGGATCGGCGGGCCCGCGGCGATGGCGATGCGGTCTGGCTGTACCCGTGCGCCGCGCTGGTTCCCGACGTCGAGCGCCTGCGCCGCGAGCTCGCCGCGCACCAGATCACCGCCGCCGAGCTGGGCCGGCACCAGGTGGCCGATTTGTTCGGCGCGCTGCGCGAGCTGCTGGCAGCGGATCAGCCGCTGCCAGCGCCGCGCGATGGAACTCTGCACTGATGCGGAAAATGGCTTGCCTTTGCTTGCCTCCTGTGCGAGTCTTCCATCGTCAGTTGAGCGGAACCGGCGGGAAGCCCCGACAACTGACCGAAATCGGCCAACGCGGGACGCAGCGGCGCGACAAGCGAACCCTTTAACCAGGGCGAGCGTCGCGCCGTTTTCGTTTGCGACGCTCCCCACGATGGAGCGAAGAATGACCGAATTCGAGCAAGCACTTCGCCGCGCCGTCCCCGGCAGCGGCAACGAGGTCCTGCAGCGAGTACTGCGGGGCGGCGACAAACCCACGAACCGCAGCACCTGGCGCGAGCTCTGCGACCGGGTCGCGGACCTGCGCACCCTGCACAGCCAGATCCTGCGCACCAAGGAAAGCGATCTCACCGATGCCCACGTCGAGGCCCTGGGGCTGATCGACGAGGCCATCATCGGCTGCACCCGCGAGCAGGATCTGCGCAGCGAGCGCGGCGATCGCGGGCCGCGCAACCTGCGGTCGGGCCGCGAGGGCACCGGCGAGCGCAGCAACGCCAAGGGCCCGCGCTGGCGCGACGCGCGCACCGGGCAGGAAGTCCGGGTGTACGCGCCCGGCGAATCCCTGGCGCGCGACCTTGAGGCGCAGCACCGCGACGAGCTGCCGGGTCCGCGCATCCTGACGGTCGGGGACCTGGTCGCCCGTCACATCACCGGCCGCTGGGCCAGTGACGACCACGCGGCGGAGGCCCGGGCGATGTCAGTCGGCTCCCTCGCGGACGGCGGCTACGCCGTGCCGACCCTGTACGCCTCCGAGTTCATCGACAAGGCGCGCGCGCAATCGGTGGTGTTCCGCGCCGGGGCCATGACTCTCGGCATGGACGGCTCCACGCTGGACCTCGCGCGCATCGCCGAGGACCCGACGTTCGCGTGGAAGGAAGAGAACGCAGAGAGCTCGGGGTCGACCATCTCACTGGAGCGTCTGCGCTTCACGGCCCGCACCGTGATGGCGTACATCGTCCTGTCGGAGGAGCTCGCGCAGGACTCGCCGAACATCGGCGAGATCATCAACGCCGCCCTCGCCGGCGCGTTCGCGGTCGAGGTCGACCGCGTGGCCCTCGCCGGCGACAACTCGCCCTCGCCGAGCGCGCCGGAACCCGTCGGCGTGTTCAACACCAGCGGGATCCTCGAGTACGACAACACCGGCTCGGCCCCGAGTTACGCGATGGTGTCGCACGCGATCGAGAAGTGCTGGCTGGTGAACGAGGAGCCGAACGCCGCGGTGTTCCATCCCGACACGCTGGGCGCCCTCAACCGCCTGACCGACACGACCGGCCAGCCGATCCAGCCGCCGCCGTACTTCACCGAGTTGGCCCGATTCCGCCACACCTCGGTGCCGTCGAACCTGGGCAGCCCGGTCACTTGCAAGGCGGTGGTCGGCGACTTCGCGAAGATGATGGTCGCACTGCGCCTCGGAGGCCTGCAGATCGACGCGAGCCGCCAGGCGGCGACCAGCACCGACAACGCCTTCAGCCAGTACCAGCTCCACATCCGCGCCGTGATGCGCATGGACGTGCAGCTCGCCCGGCCGGCGGCGTTCTGCGCCATCACGAACATCCAGCAGTAAGGGCGCGGAAATGATCACCTCGGATCGGGGACCCGAGACCCTGGCCCGAGCGCCGGCGGCTGTAGGCATTGCAGTGCTCAGCAGCGCGGCCGGCAACTTCTCCTCGTCCGGCGGTCTGCCAGCGACCGCCGGCTTCCTCGCCGGCGCCCACCTGGGC
>CAZGTK010000114.1:0-7392 GCA_964528415.1 uncultured Burkholderiales bacterium
GCTTCGTTTCCTGGACTCCGGCGTGCGCTGGGGTGACGACGTGGGACTCTGGCTCCGGTATCGCGGCGCGCCGGAGGCGCTGCCGCGGTCACGAGCTCATCGCAACGTCAGCGGATGCGGGATATCAAGGGTTTCGTCATTCCGGCGGAAGCCGGAATCCAGGGAAGTTGCTTTCCTTTTTGAGTCGCCATCACGACATAGCCACACGCCCCGGACTCCGGCCCCCGTATCGCGGTACGGGGCAGGCTGCGCCGGGGTGACGACTTAGGACTTCGGCTCCGGTATCGCGGCACGCGGCAGGTGCTGCCTCGGTGACGAGCCCATCGCAACTTCACTGGACGCCGGGTATCAGGGGTTTCGTCATTCCGGCGAATGCCGGAATCCAGCGCTCGTCGCTCCTGAAACTCCTGGACCCTGACCCCTGTATCGCGGCGCGCGCGGGGCCCGGGCGCGAAGGCTTATACTCGCCCTCGCCATGCTGCCGATTTCCAGCCACGTCGCCATTCCCGATGCCGAGATCGAGATCGCCTTCGTGCGCGCGCAGGGCGCCGGCGGGCAGAACGTCAACAAGGTGGCGAGCGCGGCGCACCTGCGCTTCGACATCCGGGCGTCCTCGCTGCCGGAGTTCTACAAGGAGCGGCTGCTCGGGCTGACGGACGCGCGCATCACCAAGGACGGCGTGATCGTGATAAAGGCGCAGCGCTTTCGCACGCAGGAGAAGAACCGCGAGGACGCGCTCGCGCGCCTCGCCGAACTGGTCCGGAGCGTCACGGTACCGCGGCGCAAGCGCGTCGCCACCCGGCCGACGCTGGCCTCGCGCAAGCGCCGCCTGGAGGGCAAGGCGCGGCGGGCGCGCGTCAAGGCGCTGCGGGGCCGAGTGATCGACTAGCCGATGGCGCGCTGGAGCCTTTACCTGGTGCGCACGCGTGCCGACGCGCTCTACGCCGGCGTCTCGACCGACGTCGCGCGGCGGCTGCGCGAGCACGCCGGCAGCGGGCGCGGAGCGAAGGCGTTGCGCGCGCGCGGGCCGCTGCGCCTCGCCTACCAGGTCGAGATCGGCGAACGGGCGCTGGCGCTGGCGGCGGAGCGCCGCGTCAAGCGGCTCCGCAAGCGCGACAAGGAGGCCATCGTCGCTGCGGCGATGGACCGCGCGCAGCTGCTGGCGGCGCTGGGTCTCGCGCCGGAGATTCCGGGCGCCGGCGCGTTGCCGTAAACTGCGGCTCTGCCTTCCCTGAGCGAGGCGGGAACCGCGTGCAGCGACTCAAGATCACCCATCTCACCGAGTACCAGTTCGGCGGCGTCGTGACGCTGCAGCCGCACAAGCTGCTGGTGCGGCCCCGCGAGGGCCACGACGTCCACATCGAGTCGTCAAAGCTCGAGATTTCTCCCGCGCATTCGGTCAAGTGGCACCGCGACGTATTCGACAACTCGGTGGCGGTGGTGCGCTTCAACGAGCCCGCCGACCGCCTCACGATCGCGAGCGAAGTCGTGATCGCCCACTACGAGATCGATCCGCTGGATTTCCTGGTCGAGGAGTACGCGGTCCATTATCCGTTTCACTACCTCGTCGACGAGCGCGCCGACCTTCACCCTTACCAGCAGCCGGCCTACCCCAACTGCCGCAAGGCGGTCGCGGAGTGGGTGAAAGGCCTCGGGTTCGGCAACGGACCGGTCGAGACCTACGTGCTGCTGGATCTCATGAACCGCGCGATCGCGACCGGCTTCGAGTACACCGTGCGCGAGGAGGAAGGCGTGCAGCGGCCGACGGACACGCTCGCGTCGCGCCGGGGCTCCTGCCGCGACTACGCGGCGCTTTTCGTCGACGCCTGCCGTTACCTCGGGCTCGCGGCGCGCTTCGTGAGCGGCTACTCGCACGGCTCCGCCACGGAGGCCGGCAACGCCTCGACCCACGCGTGGGTCGAGGTCTACCTGCCCGGCCCCGGCTGGAAGGGCTTCGATCCGACCTCGGGGGAGCTCACCGGAAACCGCCACATCCCCGTCGCGGTGGCGCGCCACCCGGAGACGGTGCCGCCGGTCTCGGGCGCCTTCGTCGGCGAGCCGCAGCTTCCCGCGCTGATCGTCAACGTGCAGGTGACGGCGCTCTAGCCAGTTCGCGCCGCAGCTCGGCGGCGGCGAAGTCGACGAACGCGCGCACGCGCGGCGAGAGCAGCTTGGCGTGGGGGTAGACGAGGCTCACGGGCAGCGGCGGCGGCTCGAACGCGCGCAGGACCTCGCGCAGCTGCTTCGCCTCCAGCGCCCGCCGCACCTGGTACGAGATGAACATCCCGAAGCCGAGCCCGGCGACGCACGCGTCCACGCAGGCGGCGGCCTGGTTGCACGCGAACGGGCCGCCGACCTGGACCGCGAGCGGTTTGCCCGCGTCGAAGAAGTGCCAGGTCGCGCCCGGCATCAGCGCCGTGAAGCGCACGCACGGCCGCCGCGCCAGGTCCTCGGGGCGCTTCGGCGCGCCGGCCGCCTTCAGCAGCGCCGGGCTCGCCACGACCACGCGGCGGATATGGCCCACCGGCACCGCCACCATCGACGAGTCCGCCAGCGCGCCGATGCGCACGGCGACGTCGATGCCCTCGTCCACCAGGTTCACCACGCGGTCGAGCAGCGCGAGCTCCACCTGCATGCGGCGATGCCGCTCGAGAAAGCCGGCGACGGCGGGCGCCACGTGCAGCTGGCCGAAGAGCACCGGCGCCGTCACCCGCAGAACGCCGGCGGGATCCGCGTCGGCGGCGCCGAGCGCGAGCTCGGCCTCCTCGACGTCGGCCAGGATGCGGCGGCAGCGCTCGAGGTAGTCGCGGCCCTCCTCGGTCAGCGCGATGCGACGGGTGGTGCGGTTCAGCAGGCGCACGCCGAGCGCGGCCTCCAGCGCCGCCAGCGTGCGCACCATCGACGAGAGCGAGGTGCCGAGCGCATCGGCGGCGGCGGTGAGGCTGCCGCGCTCGGCGATCTGCACGAATGCGGCCATCGCCTGCAGCTTGTCCATGCCGTTAGATTACGCCGGTAAATGCAAGAGTCAAATTCGTGATTGCCTATTTATTGCGCCTGCGACACCACCGAGAATGCCTCCAACACGGCGCGGGGCCGTGCCGAGACCCAACGAATAGAAGGAGCAAGCCATGTCACGCATCAACGTCGTCGATCCGAAGTCCGCCACCGGCGAAGCCCGCGAGCTTCTGGACGCGGTGCACCAGCAGCTGGGCGCCGTGCCCAACTTCATCCGCGCGCTGGCCAACTCGCCGAAGGCGCTGGCGGCTTTCCTCGGCCTGTACGGGCCGATGGGCGCGGCCACCCTCGACAAGGCGACGCAGGAGCGCATCGCGCTCGTGGTGGCGGAGGAAAACAGCTGCCAGTACTGCGTTTCCGCCCATACCGCCATCGGCCGCCACGCCGGCCTTTCCAACGAGGAGATGCGGCTCAACCGGCAGGGCGCCTCCGGCGACGCCAGGGCCGCCGCGGCGGTCGCCTTCGCCAAGGCGCTCAACGAGCACCGCGGCGAGGTCACCACCGCCGAGTTCGACGCGGTGCGCGCCGCCGGCTTCAGCGACGGCGAGATCGTCGAGATCATCACCGCGGTGGCGCTCAACGTGTTCACCAACCTGATCGGCAAGTCGACGCTGATCCCGATCGACTTCCCGAAAGTGGCGTTCCTCAACGGCGCCACGGAAGCGGCCGCGTAGGCGGCGCCACGGGCCGGCGGCCGAGGCCGCCGGCCGCTCTTGTGGAGGATCCGGACATGACCCACCGCTTCGCCGAAATCGCCTTCACCGACGGCGTCAAGGCCGTTCAGGAGCAGTACCGCTCGCGCGCGCACAACGAGCGCCTGCTCGTCCAGGGCGCGCCCCACGATGCCCTCGGACCGGCCGAGGCCGGGTTCATCGCCGCGCGCGACAGTTTCTACATCGCCACCGTGAGCGAGACCGGCTGGCCCTACGTGCAGCATCGCGGCGGGCCGCCCGGGTTCGTCAGGGTGCTGGGACCGAAGACGATCGCTTACGCCGATTTCCGCGGCAACACGCAGCTCATCTCCGCCGGCAACGCGGCCGGCAACGACCGCGTCTCGCTGATCCTGATGGATTACGGGAACCGGCGGCGGCTCAAGATTCTCGGCCGCATCCGCTTCGAGGATGCGTCGACGGTGGCGGAAGACGTGCGCAAGGCGGTGGAGCTGCCGGACTACCGCGCCCGGGTGGAGCGGGTCGCGATCGTCGAGGTGGAGGCGTTCGACTGGAACTGCCCGCAGCACATCACGCCGCGATTCACCGAGGCCGACGTGCGCGCGGCGGTGGCGCCGCTGCACGAGCGCATCGCCGAGCTGGAGGCGAGGCTGGCCGCGGCCGTTTCGGCGGGCGTCGCCGCGCCGGTCGTCGACCGCAAGCCCTAGTGCCCCGGCGGCGCGCGCATCCGGCACCGCCGGCGCCCGCCTCGGGGTAAACTTGCGCCGATCTCCGCGACCCGCCGCAGCCAGGCATCCCGCCATGAGCACGATATCGATCAAGCGCAGCCACGCGCTCAGCCACGCGAAGGCCCGCACCGCCGCGGAGGCGGTCGCCAACAAGCTCTACGAGGATTACGGGCTCGCCTACGAATGGCAGGGGGACAGCATCCACTTCGCGACCGGCGGCGTGAAGGGCACGCTGCACGTGATGCCGAAGACGGTCGAGCTGAACGCCAAGCTCGGCCTGGTGCTGTCGCTGCTCAGGTCGCAGATCGAGGCGGAGATCGACCGCTACTTCGGCGAGTACTTCGGCGCGCCCAAGGCGGCGGCCAAAGCCAAAGGCAAGCCGGCGGCGAAGAAGCGCAAGGCCTGAGGCGGCCTCGCGCCGGTCAGCTCGTCAGCGCCTTCACCAGCTTGACGTACTTCTTCATCGCGTCCTCGGCCTTCATGCCCTTGATTTCGGCCCAGGCGTCGTACTTGGCGCCGCCGACGAAGTCCATGAAGCCCGGCCGCTGGCCCGACACGTCGCCCTCGGTGGCCTGCTTGTAGAGCGCGTAGAGCTTGAGCTTCATGTCGTTGCCCGGGTCTTTCTTGAGCTTCTTGACGTCGGCCGCCGCGGTTTCGAAGTCTTTCTTGAGATCGCTCACAGGCTCCTCCTTGAGGGACGCTGCGCCCGCTCAGGGCAACTGAATCTTGCCGCCGCCCATCCCCGGCGGCAGGCCGCCGGGACCCATGCCGCCGCCCGGCAGGCCGCCGGCGCCCCCGCGCGGAATGACGAGCGACGAGGCGGCCTGGCGCCGCATTTCCTCGAGTTCCCTGAGCGCCTGCTCGAACGCCTTCTTCGCCGCGGGGCCGTAGCCCTTGACCGCGGCTTCCAGGCTGTCGGCCTCGATGTCGAAGGACAGCGGCAGCGCGCCGACGGAGGTCATCATCTGCGCCTCGCCGACGTAAGTCGTTTTCCGGGCCGCGTCGGTCGAGCCGTCGCTCTTGATCGGGATCATCACGCGCAGCGTGCCGATGCGGCGGTCGGTGATGATCTCCTCGCGGTAAAGGTTGGCCACGTCCATGGAGACGTCGGGCAGGCGGTCGGTAGGATCAGCCATGTCGTTCTCGGAATCGGGGGTGGAAAACAGCGGTTAAGGGTAACAGACAACGCGGGCCGGCCGGGAGTGCGACGTGCCGGGTCAGGCGGCCGGCTCCTCCGCCGGCCCCAGGTACGGCTCGAACAGCCGGCGCTGCTCGTCCGAGAGCCTGATCGGCCGCATCGTCGCCGTGCTGACGAACAGGCCCTTCTGGCGTCCGGTCGCGGCCAGCTCGCCGGCGGCGCCGTAGAAGCGGAACTCGAGCCACGCCGAGGCGTTGCCGAGCTCGGACAGCCACAGCTCGACGCGGGCGGGGTCGCCCAGGGCGATCGGGCGCCGGTAGTTGATGCGCGTCTCGATCAGCACCGGCACGAAGCCGGCCTTCTCGATCTCGTGCACCGGCAGCCCCAGCTCTTCCAGCAGCTTCAGGCGCGCGACCTCCATCCACTGCACGTAGACGATGTTGCTCACGTGCCGGTTGAAGTCGATCTGGAAGGTGTAGATCGGCAGGTCGAGAACGACCTTGCGGAAGCCCGCGGAGGGCAGAGCGGCGTCCGCCATGCGCGCCGTCAGCCGCCCCAGGTGCGCGGGCGGCCGGTGTCGAGGTGGACGAAGTTCGAGCGCGCGTAATAGCCGACGCCGCCGCGGCCCATCGCCACCGCCGCGCGCCGCAGCGCCGCCGTGTCGTAGCCGGAGAGGCGCACGTCGATGGCGCGGCCCTGCATGTGCAGGCTGTTCCTGGCGACGCCGCCGCCGGCCTTGCGCAGCATGCCGTTGGTGGCGGGCGAGCGGTAGCCGGAGACGATCTCGAACGTGCCGCTCGCGCACGCTCGGGTCAGCAGGAAAAGCTGGTCGAAAAGCTCGCGGTCGATGGCCGTCACTTCGCCGGTGCGGAAGTCGCGCAGCAGGCGGTCGAGCTGGGCGAGCGGCTCGGCCAGATACTCGCCCGCGGCGAAGTAGGTGACGGCCAGCTGCTCGCCGGTGTGCGTGTGGTGGAACGCGAGCGTGCGCTCGGCGCGCGCCGTTGCGAATTTCGAGGTCAGCGCCAGCGGCGCGAGCGCGAGGCCCGCGAGCCAGCGGCGGCGCGACCAGCCGCGGTGATGCTCGTCCATGCGGGAGACTCCCCTTGGTTTCGCGCCGCGGGGCGCGAAAGGCCGTATGTTATAACGCGTGGGCATGACGTCCAACCCGATGTTCCTGTTTGTTGCTCGGGCGGTCTGGTTCGCCGCCGCCGCGGCCTGGGCGTCCGGCGCGGCGGCGGCGTCCGCGGTCGAGCCGCTGCGCGTCGCGGTGGAGCGGCTGCGCGCGGGGGACGGCGTCGTCGGCGGCGAGCGCATCGCGGCGCGGACGCTGGCTGCGCAGTTCTACGAAAGCCGCGGCTTCGTGCCCGCCTGGGGCGACCCGGCCAAGGCGCGCGAGCTGCTCGCGCTGGTCCGGGCGAGCCGCGACCACGGTCTCGATCCGGCCGATTACCACGCCGCGGCCGTGGAACGGTTCGCCGCGTCGGCGCCGGCCGACGGCGCGACGATCGCGGTGCGCGAGCTGCTGCTCACCGACGCGCTGGTGCGGCTCGCCTACCACCTGCGCTTCGGCAAGGTGAACCCGAAAGAGCTCGACCCGGACTGGAATTTCCGCCGCACGCTGCGCGGGATCGACCCCGTGTCGGCGCTGGAGGCCGCGCTCGCGGCGCCCGACCTCGGGAGCGCGGTGCTCGCCTACGCGCCGCGCCTGCCGTCCTACGGCGCGCTGATGGACGCGCTGGCCAAATACCGCGAGATCGCGGCCCGCGGCGGCTGGCCGCCGGTGCCGGCGGGGCTCAAGCTGGAGGCCGGCGTGCGCGATGCGCGGGTCGCGGCGCTGCGC
>CAZGTK010000115.1:0-7382 GCA_964528415.1 uncultured Burkholderiales bacterium
GGTGGGCGGGCTGGTCAGGCGGCTGCGCGGCTCCACCGAGCTTGCCTCGGTGGGCGACCTCTGGCGCACGCACCCCGGCGTCGGCCTGCTGTTCCTGGTGCCGGCGCTGTCGCTGGCGGGCTTCCCGCCGCTGTCCGGCTTCTGGGCCAAGCTCACGCTGGTGCGCGCCGGCATCGAGGCGCAGTCCTGGGCGATCGTCGCGGTGGCGCTCGCGGTGGGCCTGTTCACGGTGTTCTCGATGACCAAGATCTGGAACGAGGCGTTCTGGAAGCCCCAGCCCGAGGGCGCGCGGCCGGAGCGCGGCGGCACCGCGCTGATGGTGGCGCCGATCGCCGCGCTGGCGGCGGTGACGCTCGCGATCGGCTTCATGCCGGAGCCGTTCGTCGAGTTCGCCGCGCGCTCGGCCGAGGAGCTGCTCGATCCGGCGCCCTACGTGCGCACCGTCCTGGAGGCCGCGCGATGAACCTGCTCGCGCTCAACGCGGCGCTGGCGCTGGGCTGGGCCGCCGTCAGCGGCGAGTTCACGCTGCCGACGCTGGCGATCGGCTTCGCGCTCGGCTATGGCGCGCTCTGGCTCACGCGGGGCCTCTACCCCGACGCCGCGTCGCGCTACTTCGGCCGGCTGCCGCGGGCGCTGCGCCTGGCCGCCTATTTTCTCTGGGAGCTGCTGCTCTCCAGTCTGCGCGTGGCGTGGGACGTGGTGACGCCGTCGATGCACGCGAAGCCCGGCATCATCCGGGTGCCGCTCGACGCGCAGACCGACGCCGAGATCCTGGTCACGGCCAACCTGGTGTCGCTCACGCCCGGCTCGCTCTCGCTCGACGTCTCGCCGGACCGGCGCGAGCTCTACGTCCACGTCATGTTCCTCGACGACGCCGAGGCCGAGAAGCGCGCCATCAAGGACAAGCTGGAGCGCCGCGTCCTGGAGGTGATGCGATGAGCGGCCCCGAGTGGCTGGTCACGCTGACGAGCGGCGTCGCCCTGGCGCTGCTCGCGGCCATCGGGATGACCGCGCTGCGGCTGGTCCTGGGCCCGACCGCGGCGGACCGCGCGGTGGCGCTCGACCTGATCACGGTGCTGGGCACCGGCCTGATGGCGGTGCTGGCGCTGCTGGCCGGCAGCGAGCTCTACCTCGACGTCGCGCTCGCGCTGGCGCTGGTGGGCTTCCTCGGCACGGTGGCGCTGGCGCGCTACCTCTCCGCGCAGGCCCGCGCCGACGCCGCGGCGGAGGGCAAGGATGGCTGAGATCGCCATCGCCGCGCTGCTGGTGGCGGGCGCGTTCTTCGCCCTGGTCGCGGCGCTCGGCATCCTGCGCTTTCCCGACGTGTTCATGCGGCTGCACGCCGCGGCGAAGGCGGGCACGCTGGGCGTCGGCTGCGTGCTGGTGGCGGTGGCGGTGTTCTTCGGCGACACCGGCGTCACCGCGAAGGCGCTCGCCGCCGTGGTGTTCCTGCTGCTCACGGCGCCGGTGGCGAGCCACTTCATCGGGCGCGCCGCGCACGAGGCCGGCGCGCCGCTGTGGCGCGGCACCCACGTGAACGAGCTCGACGATCGGCGCGCGCCGCCGCCCTGAGGGGCCGGTTGGTGCCTTCCGGGCGAGCCCTTATACTTGGCGCTCCCCGACTTCACGGAGCGCCGCCTTGCACATCGCCTGCCTCGACCTGGAAGGCGTGCTGATCCCGGAGATCTGGATCGGCCTCGCCGAGCGCACGGGCATCCCGGAGCTGCGCGCCACCACGCGCGACATCCCCGACTACGACCAGCTGATGACGCAGCGGCTGCGGCTGCTCGACCAGCACAAGCTCGGGCTGCCGGACATCCAGGCGGTGATCTCGCAGATGCACCCGCTCGAGGGCGCGCGCGAATTCCTCGACTGGCTGCGGGAGCGCTGCCAGATCGTGATCCTGTCGGACACCTACTACGAGTTCGCGGCGCCGCTTATGCGCCAGCTCGGCCATCCGGCGCTGCTGTGCCACCGCCTGAGCGTCGACCGCCACGGCCGCGTCACCGCCTACCACATCCGCCAGAAGGACCCCAAGCGCCAGGCGGTGAAGGCGTTCCACGCGCTCAACTTCAAGGTCATCGCGGCGGGCGATTCCTACAACGACACGTCGATGCTGGCCGAGGCCGACGCCGGCATCTTCTACCGGCCGCCGGCCAACGTCGTGAGCGAGTTCCCGCAGTTCCCGGTGACCGAGGACTACGACGATCTGCGCAAGGCGTTCACCGAGGCCATCATCCGGGTCGGCGAGACGCCGCCCTACGTCTAGCGCGGTCGGGCAGCGGGCGCGACGCCGTGGCCGGTCCCGAGTTCGACGCGTATCGCGCCGAGGCGACGCTGAAGGACGGCACCGACGTCCTGATCCGGCCGATCCGCCCCGAGGACGCGGCCGCCGTGACCGCAGGGTTCGAGCAGTTCGGGCCCGAGTCGCGCCACCAGCGCTTCTTCAGCGCCAAGACCGCGCTCACCGACGAGGAGCTCGCGCGTCTCACGCACCCGGAGATCGAGAACGCGCTGCGCCTGGTGGCGGAAATCCGCGGCGGAGCGCAGGCGGGCGTCCTCATCGGCGGGGCCGGCTTCGTGGTCGATGCCGCCGATCCGCAACGCGCCGAGCTCGCCTTCAGCGTCATCGACGCGTTCCAGGGCAAGGGCCTCGGCTCGCTGCTGCTGCGGCACCTCGCCGTGCTCGCCCGGCGCCGCGGAATCGCGCAGTTCGTCGCCACCGTCATGAGCGAGAACAAGCCCATGCTGGCCGTGTTCGAGAAGAGCGGCCTGCCGATGGAGCGCCGCGACGACGGCGACGCCGCGGTGGTCAAGCTGTCGCTGGCGTGACGCCGCGCGCCGTCGCGACGCCTGTCGGCCGGGTCATCAGGATCCACTCGCCCGCGTGCCCCGGCCCGGGCAGCGCCACCGCCGCCAGCCGCGCCGCCTCCCGATAGCCGTCGCGCCGGTAGAGGCGCCGCGCGGCGCCGTTCCACTCGCCGACGATCACGCTCAGCGACGGCGCGCCGGCGTCCCGCGCCAGCTCGGCGGCGAGCGCGAGCAGCCCGGACGCGAGGCCCTGTCCACGGTACGCCGGGAAAACGGCGAGGCCGTTCACGTACCACGACCCCGGCGCGCGCGACTCCAGCATCACCAGCGGCCGCACCGGCTCCGGCAGCTGCGCAAGGTCGCCGGTGTCGTAGGGATCGGGCTGGCGGTAGCCGAGCAGCATCCCCGCGACGCGGCCATCGAGCTCCGCGACCACGGCGTTGCGATAGGAGAACCCGCCCACCTCGCGCGCGGCGCGCGCCGCGCCCACGTCGAGCGCGCTCTGGCCGGGCGCCGCCGCGCGCTGCCACAGTGCGGCGGGCAGGCCCTCGCCGGCGAGATCGATGAGGCGCGCCAGCGCCGGCGCGTCGCCGGCCACCGCGCGGCGAAACGGCGGCGCCAGCCTCGGCGCGTCGAGGTCGGGGGCGCTCACCCGTCGTCGAGCGTGAAGCCCACCTTGATCGTCACCTGCCAGTGGGCAATGTGGCCGTCCTCGATGTGGCCGCGCGTCTCCAGGACCTGGAACCAGCGCAGGCCGCGCATCGTCTTCGCCGCGCGGTTGATCGCGTGGCGCACCGCGTCCTCCACGCTCACCGTCGACGAGCCGGTCAGCTCCAGCGTCTTGTACACGTGATCGTTCATGGTCGCCTCCTCTCTCAGGGGTCGCGGCAGGTACTCACGACGCGCCGCCGGTGACCGCGAGCGCGCCGATGCCGCCCAGCACCACGGCCGCCGCCGCCCACGCCGCGCCGGTCTTGAGCGGGCCGTCGCCTTCCATCTCGTGCTTCATCGCGCCGTGGCGCCCGACATGCCGCCGCCACAGCCCGACCATCGCCGCGGCGACGCCCGCGAAGGCCAGATTGAGCCAGAAGGTGTAGTCGATGCGGAACTGCACCACCTCGGCGACCTGCCGTCCGCTCTCGGGCACGATGCCGAGCAGCGTGAAGGCGCCGTCCAGGATCAGCGCGGTGGCGACGATGCTCGCGTACATGACCCCGGCGATGTAGAGCGCAACGCGCCAGCCGTAGTACTTGGCGTTGATCGCCACCAGCGGCGGCACCATCAGGTCCGAGTAGATGAAGCCCATGATGCCGGCGAACAGCACGCCGTTGGCGTTCAGCACGGTGGCGAGCGGAATGTTGCCCATCGAGCCGATGAAGGTCGCGGCGGCGACGAACGGCGCCAGCGCCGCGTTCTCGAGCCGCAGGAGCCAGCCCGGCACGCTGTCGGCGGCGTCGACCAGGAACAGCGTCGTCCACCAGTGCGCCGGCACCAGCACGGCGACGAAGCCGGCGATGGTGAAACCGATCAGGATCTCCTTCCAGACCATCCGCCAGTCCATGACGAACTTGTGGCCCACCATTTCCCAGCCGGCGCGCGAGCGGATGCGGCGGCGCCAGTCGAAGTCCTCCTCCTCGTCCTCGGCCCGCCGTTCGACGCGCTCGCGCGCGGCATCGAGCCAGGCCTTCGGATAGGACACGCGGATGACGGCCGAGCTGATGGCGATCAGCAGCAGGCCGCCGACGATCTCCGCCGCCAGGAACTGCCAGCCGAGGAAGATCAGGATCAGGATGCCGAGCTCGATGACGAGGTTGGTGGACGCGAACATGAACGCCACCGCGGCGACGAAGTGGGCCCCCTTCAGCACCAGCGAGCGCGCGGCGGCGAGCGCCGCGAACGAGCACGACGAGGACACGGCGCCGAAAACGGCGGCGAGCGCCACGCCCCGGGGTCCGCCGCTACCCATGTGCCGCGTCAGGCGCGACTTCGGCACGAACGCCTGGATCATTCCGCTGATGGCGTAGCCGAGCACGAACGCCCAGCCGGCCTTCCAGAAGAAGCCGAGCGCGGTGCGCACCGCCTCGGCGTAGACCTGCCAGAACCCGGCGCCCGGCGTCACCGCCGACTGCCTCCCGCGCGGGCCGCGCGCCTCACTTCTTCACCCACCGCTCGCCCTTCTTCTCGTAGCTCTGCTTGACCGCCGACCAGGCGACCCTGTGCGCCGTGCCCTCGCGGTCGCTGCGCTCGACGTACTGGTCCCAGGCGCTGTTGAACGCGGCCAGGTAGATCTTCTGCGCCGCCTCGGGCAGGTGGCTTCGCACCGACTCGGGCAGGTCGGCAATGCGCTCGTAGGGCATGGCGTCGGCTCCGTGCGCGGGGAAGAGCGGGCGCCGGCGCGGACGCCGGCCCCCTGTATTTGGGAACGCGGCGAGCGGCCTCGGGTTCCGCGCGCCGGGGGAATCAGCGGCCGCGGCTGCGGGCGTCGTCGAAGCGCTGATAGCGCTCGACGAAGCGCCGGTCGAGCTTCTCCTTCCAGCGCATGCACCACGGCGCGGTCCACCAGAACGGCCCCCACGCCGCCAGCGCGGAGCCGTCGCCCAGGTTCAGGATCGAGAGGTATACGCGCTGCGGCCGGTAGTGGACGAGCGGCGCGCCTTCGGCCCGCGCCAGCAGGTTCTCCAGCAGCACGGGCGCCTGCCGCACGCCGAACACGCCGAGCTTCGGCAGGCGGTGGCCCTCGAGCGCCGCGCAGTCGCCGACGGCGAAAACGCGGTCGTCGGCGACGGACGTGAGCGCGGCCGTGACCCGCAGCGCCCCGCCGTCGTCGACGGGCAGGCCGAGCCGCGCGGCGAGCGCCGCGGGCCTTAGCCCGGTGGCCACGACCAGCACGTCCCACGGCAGGCGCCGGCCCGATTCGAGCTGCGCCTCGTCCTGCCGCATCGCCACCGCCGGGTCGCCGAGCACCGCCTCGATGCCGCGCCGTCGCAGCAGCCGCCGCAGCGTGCGCGCCGCGCCGGCGGGGTAGCCCGAGAGCAGGCGATACGCGCCGTCCACGACGGTCACCGCCGCGCGCCGGCCGTGGCGCCGCGCCAGGGCGTCGATGTTCGCCGCCACCTCGCAGCCCGTCGCGCCACCGCCCACCACCACCGCCCGCAGCGCGTCGCCGCCATCCGCCGCCAGCAGCGCCTCGATGCGGCTGCGCGCCATCGCCAGCTCCGGGATCGGCTTCACCGTCCACACCCGCTCGAGGCCGAGCCAGGCCGGGTCCGCCGCGATGCGGCTGCCGACGTTGAACGACACGACGTCGTAGCCGATCGTCATGCCCGAGGCGAGCTCGGCCCGGCGCGCGGCGCGGTCGACGCCGACGACGCGATCGAGCACGAAGCGGCCGCCCTGGGACTCGATCACGGGGCAGGGATCGACCTGGTCTTCCTCCGGCGCGTAGCGGCCCCCCAGCATGCCGGTCGCCATGCCCGAGTACCACAGCCGTCCGGGATCGACCAGCGTGAGCTCGATGCCGCGCTCGACGAAGCGGCGCGCGCTGCGCGCGACGTGCAGGTGCGCGTGCCCGGCGCCCACCAGCAGCACGCGCGCGCGCGGCGGGCTCAAGCGTCGCCCGCCGGCTTGCGCCGCTTCAGCCGCCAAGCCTTCCACAGCGCCGCGCCGCCGCCCAGCGCCAGCAGCAGCGCGAGCGGCGCGCCGACCAGCGCGGGATAGAGCCAGATGAGCACGCCCGCGCCGGCCAGCGCGAGGCCCACGGCGGCCAGCGCGCCGGCCTCGGCCGCGTCCAGCGGGCGGCTGCGGCCCACCGCCGCGCTGACCGCGCTGCCCAGGCGCGCCGCGTAGCGCGCCGCGCCGCGCGCGCTGCCCAGCGCCCGCGCCTTCGACGCGCGCAGCTTCTTGCGGGGATGGGAAAGCACGACCTTGCGCCGGTCGCCGTGCACCACTTCGGTGGCGCCGTCGAGGTCGCGCAGGAACCGCTCCGCCAGCGCCTCGGCGGTGGCCGCGTCCTCGATGGCGACGTCGAGCTCCCAATTGCCGAACAGGCTCGACAGGTTCAGGTTGGACGAGCCCACCCGCGCCCAGCGGCCGTCGGCCACCGCGGACTTGGCGTGGATCATCGGGCCGTCCCACTCGAACACGCGCACGCCGGCGTCCAGCAGCGGCCGGTACAGCGTGCGCGACACCGTCGCGATCCACGGGATGTCGGACGAGCGCGGCACCAGCAGGCGCACGTCGACGCCGTCGCGCGCGGCGTTCTTTAGCGCCTCGAGGTAGACCGGCGTGCCCATGAAGTAGGCGTCGGTGAGCCACAGCGTCTCGCGCGCGAGCGAGGCCACCAGCAGGTCGACGCGGTAGATCTTGGCCGTGGCCGGCGTGGTGCCGATGACGCGCACCGGCACGCCGCCGCGCGGCGCGATCGATCCCGGCGCCGGCAGCGCGACGCCCTCGAGGGCGCCGCCGCAGGCGCCCCAGGCGTCGGCGAACTCGGCCCACAGATCGCCGACCGCCGGACCGCGGATCGCCACCCCGGTGTCGCGCCACGGCGCGAGCCCGCGCTCCGGCTTGCC
>CAZGTK010000116.1:0-5666 GCA_964528415.1 uncultured Burkholderiales bacterium
GCCACCGAGCAGGTGGCCGGTCATCGACTTGGTCGAACTCACTGCCAGGCGCCCGGCATGCTCGCCGAAGGCCCGCTTGATCGCCACGGTCTCCGCGATGTCGCCCAGCGGCGTCGAGGTGCCGTGGGCGTTGATGTAATCGACATCCTCGGGGTTGATGCCCGCGTTGCGGATCGCGTTGGTCATGCCGCGCGCCGCGCCTTCGCCGTCCTCGCAGGGCGCCGTCATGTGGTGGGCGTCAGCGCTCATGCCGAAGCCGGCCAGCTCCGCGTAGATGCGGGCGCCGCGCGCTTTGGCGTGCTCCAGCTCTTCCAGCACCAGCACGCCGGCCCCCTCGCCGAGCACGAAGCCGTCGCGGCCCTTGTCCCATGGCCGGCTGGCGCCGGCCGGGTCGTCGTTGCGGGTCGAAAGCGCCCGCGCAGCGGAGAAGCCGCCGATCCCGAGCGCGCACACCGTGGACTCGGAGCCGCCGGCGATCATGACGTCGGCGTCGCCGTACTCGATCAGGCGCGTTGAGTCCCCGATGCAGTGGTTCGCCGTCGTGCACGCGGTGACCATCGCCAGGTTGGGCCCCTTGAATCCGTACATGATCGAGAGGTTTCCGGCCGCCATGTTGATGATCGCGCCCGGAATGAAGAACGGCGAGATCTTCCGCGGCCCGGAAGCGAGCAGCTCGCGGTGGGTCTCCTCGATCAGCGGCAGGCCGCCGATCCCGGACCCGATGTTGACGCCGATGCGCTCGGCGTTCGTTTCGGTGACCTCGAGGCCCGAATCCCTGATCGCCTGGATGGCCGCGGCCATGCCGTAGTGGATGAACAGATCCATCCGCCGCGCTTCCTTGGCGGAAAGATATTCCGACACGTCGAAGCCGCGCACTTCGCCGGCGATCTGGCTGGCGAACGGCGAGGCGTCGAAGCGGGAAATGCGGGAGATGCCGGAGCGTCCCGCGACGACGTTTTCCCAGGCCTGGGACACCGTGTTGCCGACCGGCGACACGATCCCGAGCCCGGTGATGACGACCCTGCGCTTGGACAAACTTCCCCCCTGTCGGGCCGATTCCCGATACGGGCGATCAGCTCAGGCGGGATTTGATGTAATCGATGGCCTGCTGGACGGTGGTGATCTTCTCCGCTTCCTCGTCCGGGATCTCGCACTCGAACTCCTCCTCGAGCGCCATCACGAGTTCCACCGTGTCGAGCGAGTCCGCCCCCAGATCGTCGACGAAAGACGATTCAGGCTTGATGTCGGCCTCATTGACGCCGAGCTGCTCGGCAACGATTTTCTTGACGCGTTGTTCGACGTTCTCCATCGGATGGTCTTCCTTCCCTTCTGAGGATCAAGTATGGCACCCAGGCGCTCGCACGCGTTGAGCCGGGGCTGCCGGAACAATCTGTAAATTTTACCAAAAAGCGGTTGCGCTGCGGAATCGCGTGGCGCGCTCGGCAACCGCCACCCTGCCGCCTCAGTCCATGAGCATGCCGCCGTTGACGTGCAGCGTGCAGCCGGTCATGTAGCCGGCCGCCGGGCTCGCGAGGAAAGCCACCGCAGCCGCCACGTCATCGGGATTTCCCAGACGGCCCAGAGGGATATTGCGCATCAGCGCCTCCCGTGCTTCGGCGGGCAGATCGCGGGTCATGTCCGTTTCGATGAAACCCGGCGCGACGCAGTTGACCGTAATGTTGCGGCTGCCCACCTCGCGCGCAAGCGACTTGGTGAAGCCCGTCATGCCCGCCTTCGCCGCCGCGTAATTGGCCTGCCCGGCGTTGCCCATGCTGCCGACGACCGACGAGATGCTGACGATGCGCCCGTAGCGAGCCTTCATCATGCCGCGCAGCACCAGGCGCGAGAGCCGGTAGACCGGCGTGAGGTTCGTGGCGATGATCTCTTCCCACTCGGCCTCCTTCATGCGCAAAAGCAGGTTGTCGCGCGTGATGCCGGCGTTATTGACGAGTATCGCGGGGTCGCCGAAGCGCTCGGCGGTTTCGGCGACCAGCCTGTCACAGGCGGCGGCGTCGCGCACGTCGACGGTCATGCCGAACCCCTCGATGCCCGCCTCCCGGAGGTAGGCTCCGATCGCGTCGGCCCCGGCGTCCGTGGTGGCCGTCCCCACGACCTTGGCGCCCTGCGCGCCGAGAGCGAGCGCAATCGCGCGACCAATGCCGCGGCTGGCGCCGGTCACGATCGCAACGTGGTTCTTCATCGAGTCCGCTCCCATCGGTTCAGCCGTCCACCTGGCTCAGCGCCTGGCGCAGCGTCGCCTCGTCGGCCAGCGCGGCCGCGGAGACGTTGCCGTCGATGCGTTTGGTCAAGCCGGCAAGCACCTTGCCGGGGCCGCACTCGACGACCAGCCCGATGCCCGCGGCCGCCATGCTCCGCACCGTCTCGGTCCAACGCACCGGCGAATAAAGCTGCCGCACCAGCGCGTCGCGGATCTCGGCCGTCGACTCGTGCCCGCGCACGTCGGCATTATGGATGACCGGTATCTGCGGCGACTGCAAGGCCGCCCCGTCAAGCGCGATGGCGAGTCGCTCGGCCGCCGGGCGCATCAACGAGCAATGTGACGGCGCGCTCATGGGCAGCATGACGGCGCGCTTCGCGCCGCGCTCTTTCGCGAGCGCCATGCCGCGCTCCACCGCGGCGCGGTGGCCGGCGATCACCACCTGCGCGGGCGAATTGAAATTTGCCGGCTCCACCACTTGCCCGGCCGCCGCCTCTCGGCAGACCGCCGCCACGGCTTCGTCGTCCAGCCCGAGGATCGCGGCGATGCCGCCGGTGCCTTCGGGGACCGCCTCCTGCATGGCCCGGGCGCGCAGGCGCACGAGCGGCAGGGCTTCGGCAAACGACAGGGCGCCCGCGGCGACCAGCGCGGAGTACTCGCCGAGGCTGTGGCCGGCCATCAGGGCCGGCTCGGCGCCGTGCAGATCCTCCCACGCGCGGTAGACCGCGACGCCGGCCGTGAGCATCACGGGCTGCGTGTTGACCGTCTGGTTCAGCGCGTCCTCCGGGCCCTCGGTGACCAACGACCAGAGATCCTGCCGCAGGACGTCGGACGCCTCGCTGAACGTCTGCCGCACGACGGGCAGGCCGGCATAGCCGGCCATCATGCCCACGGACTGGGATCCCTGCCCCGGAAACACGAATGCGAACTTCACCGGCGCCTCCGTCTGCTCACCACCGCACCAGGACCGCGCCCCAGGTAAAGCCGCCGCCGATACCCTCGAGCAGAATGTGCTGCCCGGACCGGATCCGCCCATCGCGCACGCCCGCGTCCAACGCCAGCGGGATCGATGCCGCCGACGTGTTGGCGTGCTTGTCGACGGTCACGATGACCTTCTCCATCGACAGGCCGAGGCGCTTGGCCGTGCTTTCGATGATGCGGATGTTGGCCTGGTGCGGCACCAGCCAGTCGATGCGGGACGCGTCGATGCCGGCCTCCGCGATCGTCTCCTCGACGATATCGCCGAGCGCCTTGACCGCAAACTTGAACACCGCCTGGCCTTCCATGACGACGAACGGCCGGCCGCTGACCGCGCCGCCGCAGACGGTGCCGGGCACCGCGAGCTTGGACGCGTGACGACCATCGGCGTGAAGACGGTGCGCCAGGATGCCCGGCGAGTCGTCCGCCGACAGCACGACCGCGCCGGCGCCGTCGCCGAACAGCACGCAGGTGTTGCGATCGCTCCAGTCGAGGATGCGGGAGTAGATCTCGCTCCCGACCACCAGCGCGTGGCGGCATTTGCCCGCACGCACGAACAGGTCCGCCATCGCCAGCGCGTAAACGAAGCCGCCGCACACGGCCTGCACGTCGAACGCGGGGCATCCGTTGTCGATCTCCAGCTTGCCCTGCAGGATGCAGGCGGTGCTGGGAAAGATCATGTCGGGCGTGGTGGTGGCGACGACGATCAGGCCGATGTCCCCGGGCTCGACGCCGGCCGCCTCGAGCGCCCGCCGGCTTGCCCGCAACGCGAGATCGCTGCAGGTTTCCGCGTCGTCGGCGACGTGCCGCTGCACGATGCCGGTTCGCGCAACGACCCACTCGTGGCTGGTCTCGACACGCTGCTCGAGTTCGCGGTTGGTGAGGATCCTGGCGGGAAGGTAGCTGCCGGTTCCCGTGATACGGGAGAACATCAAGCCACGCCTTCCCTTGCCTGCTCGGGAAAGGCCACCCGCATGCGCTCGCCGATCTGCTGCAGCGTTCCGCCGCGCACCTCCTCGACGGCGCGCTCGACCGCCTTCTCGAAGGCAACCTCGTCGGCCGACCCGTGGCTCTTGATGACGATGCCGCGCAGGCCGAGAAAGCTGGCGCCGTTGTAGCGACGGTGGTCGACGCGCCGCTTGAACGCGTTGATGACGGGCAGTGCCACCAGTCCGCAGAGCCGCGTGAACAGGTTGCGCGTGAACTCCTCGCGCAGGAACGTGGCCAGGACCTGCGCGAGGCCCTCGGAGGTCTTCAGCGCCACGTTGCCGACGAAGCCGTCGCACACGACCAGGTCGGTGGTGCCCTTGTAGATGTCGTCGCCCTCGACGTTGCCGTGGAAGTTGAGGCCGCTGTCGCGCAGCAGCGCGGCCGCGCGCTTCACGGTTTCACCGCCCTTGATATCCTCGGCGCCGATGTTGAGCAGGCCGACCGTGGGCCGCTCCCTGCCCTCGACCGTCTGCACGAGCGCGGAGCCCATGATCGCAAACTGGAGCAGGTGTTCCGCCGTGCAGTCGACGTTCGCCCCCAGGTCCAGCACGTAGGTCTTGCCCTTCAGGGTCGGCAGCACGGACGCGATCGCGGGACGCTCGATCCCGGGCAGCGTCTTCAGCACGAAGCGGGCTATCGCCATCAGGGCGCCCGTGTTGCCGGCGCTGACGCAGGCGCTCGCCTCGCCGGACTTCACCAGGTCGATCGCGAGCCGCATCGAGGAGGCCTTCTTGTTCCGAAGGGCGGCCGCGGGCGGCTCGTCCATGCCTACCGCTTCCGCGGCGTGCAGCACGCGGCAGCGGTCGGAAGGCTGCGCTCCGGCGCGCTTCAGTTCCGCGGCGAGGACATCCTGCAGCCCGACGAGAACGACGCGCACCTGCGCGTCGTTCCGCAGGACGCGGAGCGCGGCCGGCACGGTGACATGGGGGCCGTGGTCTCCCCCCATGCAATCGATGGCGACGGTGACGTCCATGAATGCGGCCCTCCTCCCCGGGGACACGCCCTACAGCGCGTCCTCCTGTGCACGGCCGGCTACCCGGCGGCGCGACGCCCGTGCGGACCGTTACCGATTCCGGACCGGCCCTACTCGCCCTTGGTCTTGACTACCTTCTTGCCGCGGTAGTAGCCGGACGGGCTGACGTGGTGACGCAGGTGCACCTCGCCCGACGTCGGCTCGATGGCGAGCGGCGGGTTGCCGAGTCGGTCATGCGCCCGGTGCATTCCGCGACGCGACGGTGATTTCTTGTTCTGCTGGACAGCCATGATCGTTGCACTCCTATCAAATCTTCTCCCGCTTCAGCGACGCGAGGACGCCGAACGGGCTTTCGACCCCGCCAGCGCCGGCGTCACGCGCCGCGCGGCATTCGCCTTCGGCGTGCACCGGCGCGATGGGCAGCGCCAGAATCAGTTCATCTTCCACGAGCGTCTCGACATCCATCGACGTCGAGCCGACGATCGCGGTCCATTCCTCCGGCTCTTC
>CAZGTK010000116.1:5676-7317 GCA_964528415.1 uncultured Burkholderiales bacterium
CTTCCTCGACCGGCGGCAGTTCTGTTTCGCTCGCCGCCAGCACGAACCGCGTCGTCGGCGTCACGGGAACCGTCACCGGATTGAGGCACCGCTGGCAGGTGACCGACAGCGATGCCGAGAGGGAAAGCGTGAGGACACTGCGGCCCTGCTCGTCCGTCCCGCCTTCCAGCGTGAAATCAACGCTACCCGGGGTTCCGGCCAGGCTTTCGCGCAAGCGGGGCAAATCAAAGAGCGCGATTCTACCACGCAGGCTCTGCCGCTCTCGCGCGAAGCGAAACGCGTCAATCTTGGCCCGGCCGGACATAAGGCGCGCATGATATAGTTTTGGTGCTTCGCTGTCAAAGCGCAAAGCCCCCCGGATACACTAAAAAACATTGACTTAGGCTTCCCGTGACCGCGCCGAAGGCGGCCAGCGCGTGACCCGCCCGCGCCTCGTCCTCGCCTCCACCTCGCCGTATCGGCGCGAGTTGCTGGCGCGACTGCAACTGCCGTTCGAGGTCTGTGCGCCCGGCGTGGACGAGACGGCGGCGATCGGCGAGTCGCCGGGTTCCCTGGCCCAGCGTCTGGCGCGCGCGAAGGCCGCGGCGGTCGCCGGCCGCTACCCGGACGCCGTGATCATCGGTTCGGACCAGGTCGCTGCGCTGGGATCGCGCATTCTGGGCAAGCCGGGCAACCGCGAGAACGCAATCCGCCAGCTGGAGATGGCGAGCGGCCAGAAGATGGAGTTCCACACGGCCGTCGCCGTCCTCGACGCGCGCACCGCCGAGTGCCGCACCGACCTTGCCCTCGTGCGGGTTCGCTTCCGGACGCTTGCGCGCGCGAGCATCGAGGCTTACCTCGATCGCGAGCCGGCCTACGACTGCGCCGGCAGCGCCCGGGTCGAGGCGCTGGGCATCGCGCTGCTCGACGAAGTCGACAGCGACGACCCCACGGCCCTGGTCGGCCTGCCCCTCATCCGCCTCGTCAGCCTGCTGGCGGCCGCGGGCGTCGCCGTGCTGTGAAGGCTCAGCGCAGGGACCAGCCGCCGCCGCGCAAGGCAGTACCGACGCCGGCGCCGAAACGTCGCGCCAGCCGGTCCGCGAGGTTCTCGCGCGGCGTGAAGTCGACGATCTCCTCGACCTTGATGACTTCGCGCGCGACGTAGCTCGCGCTGCCCAGCGCATCGGCCAACCCAAGCTCGACGCTGCGCTCGCCCGTCCAAACCAGGCCGCTGAACAGCTCGGGCACGTCCTTGAGGCGCTCCCCGCGCCCCTTCTTCACGACCTCGATGAACTGCCGGTGGATATCGTTCAGCATCCTCTGCGCGTGCGCCCGCTGCGTCGGGTCGATCGGCGAGAACGGGTCGAGGAAGCCCTTGTTCTCGCCGGCGGTCAGCAGGCGGCGCTCGATGCCGAGCTTCTCCAGCGCGTTGCTGAAGCCAAAGCCGTCCATCAGCACGCCGATGGAGCCGATGATGCTGGCCTTGTCGACGAAAATCTTGTCCGCGGCGGCCGCCACGTAATAGCCGCCCGACGCGCACACGTCCTCGACCACCGCGTACAGCGGAACGTCCGGGTGCTGCTGGCGCAGTCGCCGGATCTCGTCGTTGATGTAGCCGGACTGCACCGGACTGCCGCCCGGGCTGTTGATCAACAGGATGAC